>JBKGUS010000167.1:0-9093 GCA_046462295.1 Thermoleophilaceae bacterium
CGACGAGGCGCAGGATGTCCGGCACCTTGCGGCGGATCTCCTGGCGCGACTCGCCGATCACCTGGAGCGAGTACGCAACGTTGTCGTAGACGGTCCGGTTCGGCAGCAGCTTGTAGTCCTGGAAGACCACGCCGATGTTGCGCCGCAGGTAGGGCACCCGCTGGCGGGGGATCTCGCGCAGGGACTTGCCCGCGACCAGGATGTCGCCCGCCGAGGCCTCGAGCTCCTTCAGGAGCAGCCGGATGCAGGTGGACTTGCCGCAGCCGGTCGGGCCGACCAGGAAGACGAACTCGCCGCGCCCGATGCGCATGTTCGCCGACTGGACCGCGACGGAGCCGCCGTCGTAGACCTTCGTGACGTCGCGGAACTCCACGACGGGCACGCCGGTCTGGGGCGCGCGCCGGCGCTCTGGCTGTGTACTGACGGTCGCCATCGGGCGGCCCATTAGTAGCGGATGGCCTTCGGGAAACCCTACGAGTGCAAGGGTTTCTGCACCACGCGCCAGCGCGTGAAGAGGTCGCCGCCGCCCTCGGCGAACGACACCGGCTCGAGCTCCGACGGCTCCACGAGCTCGCGCCCGGCGACGATGGTGAGGGCCGCCGCGCCGCCGGCCAGCTTCGGGTTGAGGGTCAGGAAGAGCTCGTCCACGAGCCCGGCCGCGAGCAGGTGGAAGTTGAGCGTGGGGCCGCCCTCGCACAGCACCGAGCGGATCCCGTGGTCCTCGCGGAGGCGGGCCATCAGGAGCGGGAGGTCGTCGCCGACGCGGACGTACTCGACCTGGTCGCCGAGCCCCTCCAGGGTCGCGTCGGAGCCGGTGGCGATGACCACGCGCTGCTCGGGCTCGTTCAGGAGCGGGAGATCAGCGGGGAGGTCGAGGCGGGCGCTTACGATCACGGCCAGCGGGTCGCGGGCGAGCCCCTCGCGCTCGCGCTTGTCACGCAGCTCACCGGACTTCGCCATCCGCCCGTAGCGCTCGATCCGGAGCGTGCCGGCGCCGACCATCACCGCATCGGCCTGTGTCCGCAGGTGGTGGAAGAGCCGGCGGTCGAGCTCGGTGGAGAGCCCCTTGGTGCGCCAGTCGATCGTGGCCTTGCCGTCGAGGCTCGAGACCATGTTGAGGACCAGGTAGGGGCGCTCGGGGCGGGCCCTCTCGCCCAGTCGCAGGCCGGAGGCGAGCTCCTCCGGGAAGGTGGGGCCCTGCGTCGGGTAGAGCAGTTGCACCGGGCGGCAGGCTAGCGGCGCCCGGCGGTGCTCGCGCGCCGCAGCTAGTTCGTGCGGATCACGCAGTACCCCGGGAACTCGAAATTGCCCGGGCCCCGGCCCCGGGCGGCGCGGTAGATGCCGCCGTCGCTCGGACTGGTCATGTCGAACCTGCTCTCGGCGCCGCAGCACTCGTCGGACTGGTCGATCTCGAGGCGCCGGGAGACCACCTGGAGCAGGCCAGTGGGCGCGCGCCGGCCGTAGGCGTCAGTGCGGAACCGCGACCGGCCCCGATTCCTCACCACCCACTGGGGGTGGAAGAGGGCGCGCTTGTCGCCCTTGCAGTAGGCGTCCCAGCCCGCGGGGTCGTGTGGGCCGCAGGCTCGGCGCTTGTTGAAGACGATCCGCTCGGGGTCGGCGGGATCGAACTGCGTGATGGCGTTGTCGATGCCGAACGCGGGACGGGCCTTGAAGACGCCGCCCACGTCGAGCTTGGTCGCCCACTCCTCGTAGACGTTCCTGCAGTGCGGGCTGGGCAGCAGCCGCATGGTGGCCGAGCGGCGGGCGCCCGGGCAGTTCGGGACCGCCTCGCCGAAGTCCGCCATCGTCCTGGTGTGGGCGACCAGACGGCCGCGGGGGCGCCGCCTGCCTCGGTCCCGCCCGTTCCGGAACAGCCAGGTCTCGAGCGAGTGGAAGCGAACCATGCCGCGGCGCGGCGAGCCGGAGCCCTGGTGGAGGACGACCATCCAGGCGTTGCCCTTGCGGTCCTCGTTCGCGACGAAGACCTTGAAGCCGGCGTGCGGCTCGTCGCTGCCGGCGAAGGCGCCGATGGGGCCGAAGGCGGGCATGCCGGCGCGGCGGAAGTGGCGGAATGCGCGCGGGTTCGAGCCGTGCTCGTGGCCGAAGGCGCAGCCGTACTTCGGGTCGCGCGGCGGGTGCCATGTGGCCCAGGTGCGGCCGCCCCTCTCAACCGTGTGGCGGTCGTGGACCCACTTCGCGCACACGGGCGTGCCGTCGGGGGCCTTCGGCTGGGTGTGGTCGATGGGGTCGGGGGCGCCCAGCGCCGTCGCCGGTGCCGCTGCCAGCGCGACCAGAACTGCAGCAATGAGGGGCATGAGTGGCTTGGACACGCTCAGCCGGTGCAGGTTTCGGCGTCGCCAGCGGTTTTTCGCAGGCCGCCGAGTCTTGCAGGACGCCGCCCGAGCGTTACGGGCCGATCGCCACCATGCGCTCGATCGGGATGCGAGCGCGTTCGGCCAGCTCCGGGTCGACCTTGACCTGGGGCTTCAGGTCGCGGAGCGTGTCGTGCAGCTTGGGCAGCGTGATCATCTTCATGTACTTGCACGCCGCCGCGCGGTTTGCGGGGATGAACGACTTCGACGGGCTCTCCTTCGCCAGCGGGTGCAGCATTCCCGTTTCGGTCGCGACGATGAACGTGTCGGCGTCGGACTCCCTGGCGAAGTCGAGCATGCCGCCTGTGGAGAGCATGTGGGTGCGCTCGGGGTCGACGTCGCCGGCGGCCACGTACTCCATGACCTGGGTCGTACAGCCGCACTCGGGGTGGATCATGAACTCGGCGCTCGGGTGGGCCGCCCTGACGTCCGAGATGTCGCCCGGCCGGATGCCCGCGTGCACGTGGCACTCGCCGTCCCAGACATGCATGCGCCTGCCGGTGACCCGCTCGACGTAAGCGCCGAGCCACATGTCCGGGCCGAACAGGATCTCCACGTCATCGCCGTGCTCGCTGCGGATGTGCTCGACGACCCTGACTGCGTTGGACGACGTGCAGCAGTAGTCGGTCTCCGCCTTCACCTCGGCGGTGGTGTTGACGTACATCACGACGATCGCGCCGGGGTGGTCGGCCTTCCAGGCGCGGAGCTGATCGGCGGTGATCGAGTCGGCGAGGGAGCAGCCGGCCTTCAGGTCGGGCAGCAGCACGATCTTCCCGGGGCTCAGGATCGACGCGGTCTCCGCCATGAAGTGGACGCCGCAGAAGGCGATCACGTCGGCGTCGGTCGCCGCCGCCTGGCGCGAGAGGCCGAGCGAGTCGCCCACGAAGTGGGCCACGTCCTGGACCTCGGGCACCTGGTAGTTGTGGGCGAGGATGACCGCGTTGCGCTCCTCGGCGAGCGCGCGCACCTCGTCCTGGAGGCGGGCGACCTCGTCCGGGTCGAGCACGGGACCGGCGGCGAACGGCGGATCCCCGACCGGTGTGAGGGTGGGCAGCTCGATGGGCTTCACAGGTCCGGTTTTTGTCCTATGATCGAAAACCGATGCAAGCGAAGGATACCACGGTCTCCGACTCCGAGTCGAAAACCCGGCCTTCCGGGGAGGCGGCCGGCGCGGAGCCGGGCGCTGCGGCCGGCGGTCGTCCCTCCCCCACCCACGTCACTCTCGCCGTCGTCCTCCAGGTCCGCGAGGGGCGCCTCTCAGTCCTGCTGTGGCAGCGGGCGCGGGATCCGTTCGAGGGAGCTTGGTCCCTTCCGGGGGGTTATCTCGATCCGGGGGTCGATCTCGAGCAGTCGATCCGGGCGCATCTGGCTCGCAAGGTCGACGTCGCCGAGCTCTCCTGGCTCGAGCAGCTCATCACCCTCGGCGACCCCGCCCGCCACCCCGGCGAGTGGCAGCTCGCCACCGCCTACCTGGGCCTCGTCCCGCTCGGGCTCGATCCCGCCCTGCCCCCCGACACTGCCTGGCATCCCGTCGACGACCTCCCCGAGGCGATCGCCTTCGACCACCGCGCCATCGTCCTCGCGGGGCGTGAGCGGCTGCGGGCCAAGCTCTCCTACACCAACATCGGCTTCGCCCTCGCCCCCGAGCGCTTCTCGATCTCGGAGCTGAGCGCCATCTACAGCGCCGCGCTCGGTTACCCGGTCGATCCCACCAACCTGCGCCGCGTGCTCGAGCGTCGCGGCCTGCTCGCGGCCACCGGGGAGCGGCGGGCGCCCGGCCGCGAGGGGGGCCGGCCGGCGGCGGTCTACCGCTTCACGTCGCGGGGGCTCGAGGTGACCGACCCGTTCGCCGTGCTCCGCCCGCCGGTCGTCTCCAAGGACTGACGGCGCAAGCGGCCGGCCGCGTGTCGCGCTCGATGCCGGAAACCAATAGCGTCGTGCCGTCGTGACCGACCTCGACGGCCGGATCCGGGTCACCCACGCGGACGACGGCGCCCGCTCGCGGGCGGCAGTCTTCTTCCGCTTCATCATCGTGATCCCCCACTTCCTCTGGCTCGCGTTGTGGAGCCTCGGAGCGATCGTCGTGGCGCCGATCCACTGGGTCATCGCCTTGGTCCGCGGCGGTCCGGCCGAGTGGGCGCACGCGTTCTATTCGGCCTACGTGCGCTACGCGCTTCACGTCTACGCCTACACGTACCTCGCCGCGGGTCGTTACCCGGGCTTCCTCGGCGAGCCGGGCTACGTGATCGAGGCGGAGATCCCGCCGCCGGGCACGCAGCGCCGCTGGACGATCGCGCTGCGGATCTTCATGGCGCTTCCCGCGCTGGTGCTCGCGAGCGTCGTCTCAAACGGAGCGGGAGGCGGCTACGGCGGCGGGGGCTACGGCGGGGCCGGCGACGCCGAGACCTTCGCCATCTCATACGGCGGGCTCGGCTTCACGATCGCCGTGCTGGCGTGGTTCGCCTCGCTCGCTCTCGCCCGGACGCCGACCGGGCTGCGCGACGCGCAGGTCTACTGCCAGGGCTACGCAGCGCAGGCGTTCGGCTACCTGCTGCTCCTGAACGACCGGTACCCGACGAGTCACCCGCACGCCGTGCCGCTCGATCCGATGCCCGCCCACCCGGTCCGCCTGCAGGTCGCCCACGACCGCGATCGCAACCGGCTCACGGTGTTCTTCCGGCTCCTGCTCGCGATCCCGTACATCGTGTGGTGGTTCCTCTGGTCGATCGCGGCCTTCTTCGCGGCGATCGCGGGCTGGTTCGCCGCGCTCGTGACCGGCCGCCTGCCGGACGCCCTCCACCGCTTCCTCGGGGCGTTCGTCCGTTACGGGACGCACCTCCACTCGTTCGTCGTCCTCCTGGGCGACCCGTTTCCCGGGTTCACCGGCCGGCCGGGCAGCTACCCCGTCGACCTCGAGATCGATGAGCCGCAGTCGCAACATCGCGCGAAGACCGGGTTCCGGGTGTTCCTCGCCATCCCGGCGTTCGCCGCGGCCGGCGCGTTCGGCACCGTGGCAGGGGTCGCGGCGGTGGGCGCGTGGTTCTCGGCCCTGTTCACCGGGCGGATCCCGGAGGGCCTCCACGGCCTGCTCGGCTGGGCGGTGCGCTACGAGGCTCAGGCCTACGCGTACCTCCTGCTACTCACCGACCGCTATCCGTACACGGGGCCGGACGGCCGCGGGCGCCCGGCGGCCGAGCCGCCTGCCGCCCCGGAGCAGCCCGAAGCCTTGGGGATCGCCCCGGAGCGGCCCTGATGGGCTACCCGAGCGGATCGAGCAGCAGGCTCACGTCGAGCGCCGGTGCCGAGTGGGTCAGTGCGCCGACGCTGATGTAGTCCACGCCGGTCTCCGCCACGGCGCGGATCGTGTCGAGCGTGATACCGCCCGAGGCCTCCAGCTCGGCACGCCCTCCGGCCAGCTCGACGGCCCGGCGGAGGTCGTCCACCGACATGTTGTCGAGGAGCAGCCGCGTGACGCCCGCGTCGAGCGCCTCGGACACCTCGGCGAGCGTCGCGCACTCCACCTCGACGGGCACGCCCGCCGGCGCGGCCGCCAGGGCGCGCCGGGCCGCCTCCCCCACCCCGCCCGCCAGCTCGGCGTGGTTCTCCTTGACGAGGATGGCGTCGAACAGCCCACTTCGGTGGCTCACGCCGCCGCCCAGGCGCACGGCCTCCTTCTCGAGCGCGCGCAGCCCGGGCGTGGTCTTGCGAGTGTCGAGCACCCGCGCCCCGGTCCCGTCGACCGCCTGCACGTAGCGCGCCGTCGCCGTCGCGACCCCGGAGAGCCGCCCGAGGAAGTTGAGCGCCACCCGCTCGGCCGTCAGGATCGACGCGGCGCTCCCCGCCACCTCGGCTAGCAGCCCGCCTTCGCGCCAGACGCCCTCTTCGGCGTGAGCGTGCCAGCGCAGCTCCGGGTCAACGCGCTCGAACACCGCCCCGGCGACCCGCAGCCCGGCCGGCACTCCGGCGGCCTTCTGCTCGATGCGCGCACCGGCCCGCGCCCCCGCCGGCACCACCGCCGCCGTCGTGAGGTCGCCGTCGCCGATGTCCTCCCGGAGGGCCCGATCGATCAGGTCCAACATGGAGGGGGCAGGGTATGCGATGGTCAGCACTGGTCGAAGGACTTGGTGAATGGACTCGCGCGATCCCTACGCCGGCGCCGACCTGGCCACCTCGCGGCGCTTCCAGACAGGGCTGCTCGGCCTCTGCGGCCTCCTGACGCTGGCGTTCCTGCCGTTCGAGCCGGTCGACGACCAGATCGGCGACGCCGGCTGGGCGATCGCGGCAGGACTCGGCCTGCTGGCGGTCGGGGGTGCCGTGCTGATCCTGCGGCGCGAGCCGAGCTTCGACGACCTGCTGGTGATCGCCTACGCGGGAATCGCGGGGATCGCGATGCTCAACTACCTGGCGGGCGGCGGCTCGTCGGCCTACGAGGACCTCTACGTGCTCTGGCTCGGCACCGGCGCGGCCCACCCGCCGCGGCGCGCGCTTCCCCACCTGGCCGTGATGGTCGGAGCCCTGGCGCTGCCGCTCCTGTACGAGGACACGGGCGCGGAAACCGTGCAGGACATGGCTGCCGAGGCGCTCATCCTGGTGGTGCTCGGCGGGCTCCTCACCGCCTACCAGGCCGGCATCCGGCGCGAGCGGGCCGGCCTGGAGGCAGGCGCCGCCGTTGAACGCCGGCTCGCGCGGGTGGACGAGCTGACCGGCCTGGGCAACCGGCGCGCCTTCGACGAGACGATCACGGTCGAGAGCGTGCGGGCGGCGCGCGAGCGGGTGCCGCTGAGCGTCGGCCTGGTGGACGTGGACCACCTCCGGCGCATCAACGACCAGTACGGCCACCTCGAAGGAGACAGCAGCCTGCGGGACGTCGCCCGCGCCATGGAGCGGGCCGTCCGCGCCAGCGACCGCTGCTTCCGCTGGGGCGGTGACGAGTTCGTCGTGGTGATGCCGGGGACCGAGCTGGAAACGGCCGAGAAGGTGATCGAGCGCATGGCCGAGGAGGTCGGCGAGGCGTGCCGGGGGCCCGACGGCCGGCCCATCGGCCTGACGTGGGGTGTCGCGCGGCTCGACTCGGGCGGCACGGCCGAGGACCTGCTGGCCGCCGCCGATCTCTCCCTCCTGGAGCGCAAGACCGAGAAGCGGCGCTAACGCCGCAGCGCAAGCTTGGCTTGCGTGCGGCGAAGCTCAGGCCGGCGCGGGCGTCCCGGAGCGGTCTATCCCGGCCGCCGCGTAGGCGTCGATCTCATCCAGGGTCTCGTGCTCGAGCAGCGCCTCCACCAGCCGGTCCAGCCGCTCGCGGTTCGCGGCGACCAGCTCGCGGGTGGCGTCCAACTCCTCGTCCACGATGCGCCGGACCTCGGTGTCCACCAGCTCCTGGGTCGCCGCCGACACCGGCTCCGCTCCGGGCAGCAGCGGGCTCTGGCCCTGCTGGGGCGCAACCGTGACGAAGCCCACCTTCTCGCTCATGCCCCAGCGCGCCACCATGCCGCGCGCGATGCCGGTGACCTGCTGGATGTCGGACTCGGCGCCGGTGGTGACGCTGCCGTACACGACCTCCTCGGCGACGCGGCCGCCGGCCGACACGCGGATCTTCGCGCGCAGCTCCTCCTGGGAGTAGTTGAAGCGGTCGTCCTCGGGCGTCGAGAGCGTCACCCCGAGCGCCTGGCCGCGCGGGATGATCGACACCTTGCGCACCGGGTCCGCGCCCGGCGTGAGCATGCCGACGATCGCGTGACCGCCCTCGTGGTACGCGATTCGCCGCCGGTCCTCGTCGCCCAGCACGATCTTCCGCTCGGCGCCGAGCACGATCTTCTCGAGCGCGTCGGTGAAGTCGGCGCGGGCCACCTTCCGGTGGCCGCGCCGGGCGGCCAGCAGCGCCGCCTCGTTCACGAGGTTGGCAAGGTCCGCGCCGACCATGCCCGGCGTGCTCTGGGCGATCTGGTGGAGATCGACGTCCTCATCGAGCGGGACCGAGCGGCTGTGGACCCGCAGGATCATCTCCCGCCCCGCGCTGTCCGGCGGCTGCACCGCGACGCGGCGGTCGAAGCGCCCGGGCCGCAGCAGGGCGGGGTCGAGCACGTCGGGGCGGTTGGTTGCGCCGAGAACGATCACGCCGGCGGCGGGGTCGAAGCCGTCCATCTCGGTGAGGATCTGGTTGAGCGTCTGCTCGCGCTCGTCGTGTCCGCTGAGTACGCCGCCGGAGCCGCCGCGAGCGCGGCCGATCGCGTCGAGCTCGTCGATGAAGACGATCGCCGGCGCCGCCTCCTCGGCCTGGCGGAACAGGTCCCGCACGCGTGAGGCGCCCACGCCCACGATCGCCTCGATGAACTCCGACGCCGAGGCCGAGAAGAACGGCACGCCCGCCTCGCCCGCGACGGCCCGCGCGAGCAGCGTCTTGCCGGTGCCGGGCAGGCCCGAGAGCAGCACGCCGCGAGGGATGCGCGCGCCGAGCTTCGCGTACTTGTCCGGGTTGCGCAGGAAGTCGACGACCTCGACCAGCTGCTCCTCGGCCTCGTCGATGCCGGCGACGTCCTCGAAGGTGACGGTCTGGGTCTCGGCCTCCACGAGCTTGGCGCGCGAGCGGCCGAACTGGCCGAGCACGCCACCCGCGCCGCCCGCCCCGCCGCCGGCGGCACGCCGCAGGAAGAAGATGAACAGCCCGACGAGCAGGAGCGTCGGGCCGAACGAGAAGAGAATCGTCTCGAGCAGCGAGCGGCTGTCC
>JBKGUS010000168.1:0-5352 GCA_046462295.1 Thermoleophilaceae bacterium
AGGGCCAGCGCCCCGGCGGCGCCGGCGACGGCCGCGAGGCCCGCGGCGCCGGTCATCGCGGAGTGTGGGCTGCCAAAGGCGCCATATGCGTGACCCAGACAGCCCACACTCGCGGGGGCGCGGCATTTCGCGGCGGCGACGCCTCCGTCATGCCGGCCCCTCGCGCCGGAGCAGCGCAATTCGCTCCGCCAAACGCCCGCCAGCCGGCCGCTTCGGAGGTCCGCCGCGGCGATAGAGCTCCTTTACCTCAATGCCGCCGTTCGCCTGGGCCACCTCCACCACCCCATCCACAGCCCGACTCCCGTCCGCCAGCCGCGCCTGGTGCACCACCAGGTCGATCGCACTGGCCGCCTGCTCTCTCACCGCCGCGTGCGGAAGCCCCACTCCGGCCAGCAGCGCCAGTGTCTCCACCCGGCGCAGCGCGTCCGCCGGCGAGTTGGCGTGCACCGTCGTAAGCGAACCGTCGTGGCCCGTGTTCAGCGCCTGCAGCATGTCGAGGCACTCGGATCCGCGTACCTCGCCGACCACGATCCGGTCCGGCCGCATCCGCAGGGCGTTTCGGACCAACTGGCGGATCGTCACCTCGCCGCGGCCCTCCAGGTTCGCCGGGCGGGCCTCCAGGCGCACCACGTGGCGCTGCCGCAGCCGGAGCTCCGCGGCGTCTTCGATCGTCACGATGCGCTCCTCGCCCGGGATCGCGCCCGACAGCGCGTTCAGCGTCGTCGTCTTCCCCGAGCCTGTCCCGCCGCTCACCAGGATCGACGCCCGCGCTGCTACGCATACCGCCAGCAGCTCGGCCACCGCGACCGGCATGGTCCCCCGCGCCACCAGATCGCGCAGCGAGAAGCCCTCGCGGCGGAAGCGGCGGATGGTCAGGCACGGGCCCGTCAGCGACAGCGGTGGGATCACCACGTTCACCCGCGACCCGTCGGCCAGCCGCGCGTCGCACAGTGGCGCAGCTTCGTCCACCCTCCGCCCCAGCGGCGCCAACACACGCTCGATCGCGTGCATCAGCTCCGCCTCGCCCGCGAACTCTACGCCCGCCCGCTCGAGCTTGCCGCCACGCTCCACGTACACCGACCCGGGTCCGTTGACCATCACCTCGTCCACCGCCGGGTCCGCGAGCAGCGGCTCGAGCGGGCCAAGCCCGGTGGCGAGGAGCACGACGCGCTCGCGGAGCGCCTTGCGCTCCGCCTCGGGGAGCGGCGCCGCCTCGCGCTCGACCAGCGCGCGGACCTCCTCGTCCAGACCGGCCGTGCCGGTCTCGCCGGCGCGTGCACGTTCGACCAGCCGCGTTCGCAGCGCTCGCGCGAGGTCGTCCAGGGGATCCACACGCTTGAAAGACGGCAACCAGGGGGCCTCGCCCCCGCTCGGTACCCTCGCCACGTGACCGTCCCCCTCACCGGCGGCTGCATGTGCGGCGCCGTCCGCTACGAGGTCACCGCGCCGCCCGAGTACGCCGGCTACTGCCACTGCACGCGCTGCCAGCGCCGCACGGGCGGGGCGGCGTCGATCAGTGCGCGGCTTCGGCCCGGCTCGTTCGCCATCCGGCAGGGGGCGGAGCTCATCAGCGTCTACCGCCCGGCCGACGGCTTCGAGAAGGCCTTCTGCTCGGCCTGCGGCTCCGCCCTCTTCAGCCGGGATCCCGACGACCACGACGTCATCGGCCTGCGCATGGGGACCTTCGACGCCGACCCCGGCGTCCGCCCCTCCTACCACCAGTACGTCGCCTACGCGGCGCCCTGGGAGCCCATCCCCGACGACGGCCTGCCCCGGCATCCCGCAGCCCGCCCAGACAGATAGGAGCACCCTTGGACCTCACCCTCCTCCACCTCGACGAGCCCACCGACACCCGCACCTTCGAGAAGGGGCGCTTCGAGGTCTACGAGGTCGGCCCGATGACGCTCGGCCGCGCCACGTACGAGCCGGGCTGGGTCTGGTCGGAGCACGTCGGCGCGGCGACCGGCGAGAGCCTCTGCCAGGTCGAGCACGTCGGCCTCGTGGTGAGCGGCCAGGCCGCCGTGAAGATGGCCGACGGCACCGAGCGGGTGATGAAGGCGGGCGAGTTCTTCTACGTGCCGCCCGGCCACGACAGCTGGGTGGTCGGCGACGAGCCGTACGTCTCTCTCCATCTCATGGGCAGCGAGGGCTACGCGTTGAGGTCGTCATGACCGCCCTGCGCCTCCACGACTACAGCGCCTCCGGCAACTGCTACAAGGTCCGGCTCCTCCTTGCCCAGCTCGGCCGCCCCTACGACCGCGTCCCAGTCGACATCTTCGGCGGCGACACGCTCACGGACGAGTACGCCCGCCTCAATCCCCAGCGGCAGACCCCGGTCCTCGAGATCGACGGCGCCGAACCGCTGACGGAGTCGGGCGCCATCCTCGTCCACCTATCCGAGGGCACCGACTACCTCCCGGCGGACCCGCACGAGCGCGCCCAGGCGCTGCGATGGCTCTTCTTCGAGCAGACCGAGGTCATCCAGGGAATCGCCGGCCTCCGCTTCCGCCTTATTACCGAGCGAATCCGGCCCGACGGCCGCGAGGCGCTGTGGCGCAGGAGCGTGGGCGATGCGGCCCTGAGGATCCTGAACGACAGGCTGGGAAAGAGCGAATACCTGGCCGGAGAGACCTACTCCATCGCGGACATCTCCGTCTTTGCCTACGTGCACGTGGCAAACGAGGCCGGGTTCGAGCTGAACGAGTATCCCCAGGTGAAGGAGTGGACCCGGAAAATCGAGGGTACCCGGGGCTACATGAACGACCTCGAGCCCTACCCGGCGAACTCCATGGCCGGACAGAGCCGCTCGATCTACGACTGATGCCCAAGTCGATCTGGAACGGCACGATCAGCTTCGGCCTCGCGCACGTGCCGATCAAGCTCTACTCGGCGACGGAGTCGAAGACCGTCTCCTTCCGCGAGGTGCACCTCAGCGACGGCGCTCCGATCGAGCACCGCCGCCTGTGCTCCGAAGAGGGCAAGCAGGTCCCCTACAAGGAGGTCGTGAAGGGCTACGAGGTGGCCGAGGACGAGTACGTCGTGCTCGAAAAGGACGAGGTGAAGGCGGCCGCCGGCGCGCGCGGCAAGGTGATCGAGATCGAGGACTTCGTGCCCGGCGACGAAATCGACCCGATCTTCGTGGAGAAGACCTACTACGTCGGCTGCCGGGACGACGGTGACGCGTACAAGGTGTTCCAGGCTGCGCTCGAGCAGACCGGCCGCGTCGGCATCGGCCGCTTCACCTTCCACGACCGCGAGTACCTCGCCGCGGTGCGTCCGCTCGACGGAGTGCTGGCCCTGCACACGCTGCGCTTCCACGACGAGATCGTCGAAGCGGGCGACCTCGAGGTCACCATCCCGCGCAAGGGTCCGAGCAAGCAGGAGGCCAAGATGGCGGAGCAGCTCGTGGACTCGCTGCACGAGCAGTTCGACCCGACCGACTACGAGGACACCTACCGCGAGGCCGTGCTCGACCTGATCGACCGCAAGGCCAAGGGCAAGAAGATCGAGCGGGTGGAGTTCGAGGAGCGCGAGGAGACGGACGACCTCGCCGCCGCGCTGAAGGCGAGCTTGAAGAGCGGGAAGTCCTGACATGCCGCGTCCGCTCTGGAACGGATCGCTCTCGTTCGGGCTCGTCAACGTGCCCGTGCAGCTGACCGGCGCCACGCGCGATCTCGACCTCCACTTCCGCCAGCTCCACAAGAAAGACGGCGCGCCGATCGAGCAGCGGCGCTACTGCTCGCAGGACGACGCCGAGGTCCAGTGGGAGGAGGTCGGCCGCGGCTACGAGCTCGACGACGGCAAGCAGGTCGTGCTCACCGACGAGGAGCTCGCGTCCGTCCAGCCCGAGAAGACGCGAACGATCGACGTGCAGTCGTTCGTCGACCTCGAGGACGTCGACCCGATCTACTTCGACAACACCTGGTTCCTCGTCCCCGCGGGCGAGAGCCAGGGGACGCGGCGCGCCTACCGGCTGCTCGTGGAGGTGATGGAGACCACCGAGCGGGCCGCGCTCGGCCGCTTCGTCATGCGCACGAAGGAGTACCTCGTGCTGGTGCGCCCGCGCGACGGCCTCCTGTCGCTCACCACGATGCGCTTCCACGACGAGGTCCGCCCCACCGATGGCATCGCCCCCGGCGGGCGCAAGCCGGCGAAGGAGAAGATCGAGCAGGCCGTGGCGGTGATCGAGTCGCTCGGCTCCGACTGGGACCCCGAGCGCTACACCGACTGCTACCGCCAGCGGCTCGAGAAGGTCGTCGAGCAGAAGAAGAAGGGGCAGAAGGTGAAGGCGCCGTCGGAGCCCAAGGAGCCGAAGCCCGCGCCGGATCTGATGGAGGCGCTGCAGGCGACGCTGGAGCGGATGGGGTCGAGCAAGGGCGGCGGCTCCGGGAACGGGGCCAAGTCGGGCAGGGGCGGCCGCAAGAAGGCCGCCGCGAAGGGCTAGTCCGGGAAGCTCTCCGGCCGCTCCACGGCGCGGCGGTACAACTCGTCGTCGATGTTGCTGCCGGTCACGACGAGCACGACCGGGCCGTCAGGGACGTCGACCTCGTCCAGTGCCGCCAGGGCGGCCGCCGCCGACCCCTCCACTCGCAGCCCAGCCGACGCAAAGGCGCCGACTCCGCTGGCGATCGCGCGTTCGGAGACCTGCACGAAAGGCGTCCCCAACCTCACCAGCTCCTGCACCGCAAGCGGCACCGCCACGCGCACGGCCAGGCCATCGGCGAAAGTGCTCATGAGGTCGCAAGGGACCGGGTGGCCCGCGGCCACGCTGAGCGCCATCACCGGCGCGTCCTTGGAGACGACGCCTACCGAGCCCGCCAGCTGCCGCGCCACTCCGGCCAGCAGCGCCCCGTTCCCCACCGGGACCAGCGTGAGCGCCGGCCGCTCGCCCAGCTGCTCCAGGACCTCGCGGCCGATCGCCTCGTAGCCCCGGAACTGGGCCTCCTCCGCCCCGTCCTCGAAGAACGGCAGTCCGCCCTCTGCCGCGAAGGTGCGGGCGGCGTCCTTCGCCTCGTCCACGTCGGCGCCGACCCCGCGCAGCTCGGCGCCGAGGCTCTGCATCAGCGCCACCTTCGCCTGGCTCACCTGCTCGGGCATGAACACGACCGCCCGCAGGCCGGTGCGCTGCGCCGCCCATGCGGTCGCCGCGCCGTGGTTGCCGGTCGAGGCGGTCACCACGGCCGAGGCGCCCTGCTCGCGGTACGCCTCGAGCGAGGGCAGCGCGCCGCGCCACTTGAACGCGCCCAGCTCGTGCCGGTCCTCGCGCTTGAGCAGCAGCGGCCGCCCGCCCGCCAGCGCCGGCGGCGCCTGCTCGAGAGGGGTGGGCGAGCTCATGCGGGAGGCACACTAGTC
>JBKGUS010000169.1:0-5486 GCA_046462295.1 Thermoleophilaceae bacterium
ATCTGCACGGCTGGCAGGTCACCGGCGACGAGCTGTTTCGGACGGTGGCCGAGGAGACGCTCGATTGGGGGGTTCGAGAGATGCGCGCGTCGGAGGGCGGGTTCTACTCGGCGCTCGACGCCGACTCCGAGGGCGTCGAGGGCAAGTTCTACGTCTGGACGGTCGAGGAGATGCGCGAGGCACTCGCCGGCGAGCCCGACGCGGACGAGGCGATCGCCTGGTTCGGCGCCACCGATCGCGGCAACTTCGAGGGACGCAACATCCCGGTGCGCGGCCCGGGCGTGCCGGATCGGCTCGGCGAGTGGCGCCGGCGCCTCTACGAGGTGCGCGCGCGGCGCGTCTGGCCGGGGCTCGACGACAAGCGCCTGACCTCCTGGAACGCCTTGATGATCTCGGCGCTGGCGGAGGCGGGCGCGGTGCTCGAGCGGCAGGACTATCTCGAGGCGGCGCGCAGGTGCGCCGAGTTCCTGCTCGGCTCGCTGCGCGACGAGAACGGGCGCCTGCTGCGCACCTGGAAGGACGGCGAGGCGCGGCTGAACGCCTACCTCGAGGACCACGCGTACCTGCTCGAGGCGCTGCTGACCCTGTACGAGTCGACATTCGAGCCGCGCTGGTTCGCCGAGGCGCGCGCCCTGGCGGACACGATGGTCGAGCGCTTCGCGGACGAGGAGAACGGCGGCTTCTTCGAGACGTCGTCGGACCACGAGCAGCTGCTGACGCGCCGCAAGGACCTCGAGGACCACCCGATCCCGTCGGGCAACGCGAGCGCCGCCTACGGGCTGCTGCGCCTGGCGGCCCTCACCGGGGAGCACACGTATGAGTCGCACGCCGTGTCGGTGCTGCGCCTGCTGCACGAGCTCGCGCCGAAGCACTCGCAGGCGTTCGGGCACCTGCTCCAGGCGATGGACTTCCATCTGGCGCCGGTGAAGGAGGTGGCGCTGGTGGGCGACGACCTGCATCCGCTCGAGCGGGTGGTGCGAGGCGAGTTCCGCCCGCACCTGGTGGTGGCCGGGGGCGCCCCGGACGGCGTGCCGCTCCTGAAGGACCGCCCGCCCGTCGATGGCCGGGCGGCGGCGTACGTGTGCGAGCGGTTCGCCTGCAAGGCGCCGGTGACGGAGCCCGAGGAGCTCGAGCGGCTGCTCACGTGAGCGCGCTGCTCGCCGGGATCGCGGCCATCGCGGCTGCTCTGCCCGCGCCCGAAGCAGCCCCCGCTTCGCCCGCGGCCGCTGCGCCTACGCCCGAAGCGGCGCCCGCCTCCGCCGCTCCAACCGCGCACCGGATCGCCGTGCGCATCGCATCGTGGGGGCCGCGTCCCGCCGCCTCCGCTGCCGAGGCGCGCGCCCACCGCCTCATGGCGCGCGTGTTCCGGCGCACAGGGCTCCGGGTCGGCATCCAGGAGTTCCCCGTCCCCGGCCGCGGAACCTCGCGCAACGCGATCGGCGTCCTCCGGACGCCTGCCACCTGTCTGCGGATCGTGATGGCGCACGGCGACACGACCCCGACCTCCCCCGGCGCCAACGACAACGCCTCCGGGCTCGGCGTCGTCGCGGCGCTCGCCGGACGGCTCGATGAGATCCGGCCCCGCTGTGACGTCTGGCTCGTCGCGACCGGCGCCGAGGAGCGCGTGTACACCGGCTCTCCCGACCATCTCGGTGCGCTCGCGCTCGCCAGACGAGCCCGCGCCCGCGGCGGCGAGCGTCGGCTCGACTGGGCCCTGTCGCTCGACGAGGTCGGCCGCGACCGCCCGTTCTGGCTGCGGTCGCCTGTCTCCGGTCCCCGGCGTGCCGTGGAGGGCGCGCTCCTGCGAGCGGGCCGCCGCGCCCGCGTCCCCGCCAGCTGGGTCCGCGACGAGACCACCGGCAACTCCGACCACCGCGAGTTCGAGCTGCTCGGCCTGCCGGCGGCCAAGCTCGGCGTCGGAGCCGGCGGCGAGCCCTGCCGCCACACCCCGTGCGACACGCGCGACCGGCTCGACCCTGTCTCGCTACGCCTCGCCCGCCGCCTCGTCGAAGAAGCGATCGGCGCCCGCTAGGCGCTCGATCGCGTCGAGCAGCTCCTCGATCGTCTGCTCGCTGCTCGCCGGCGCCATCACCGAGAGGCGCAGCCAGCGCACGCCCGACACCTCGGTGGAGCTGAGGTGGGAGCGCCCCTCGGCCAGCAGCCGCTCGCGCAGCTCCACCTGGAGCGCGTCGTCGCGTCCGTAGCGGAAGCAGAGGATGTTGCTCTCCGGCCTGCAGAGGCACTCGAAGCCCTCGCGCGCCGAGATCAGCTCCCAGAAGCGCACGGTCTTGTCGTACTGCTCGGCTACGTACTCACCGATCCCCCGCTCCCCCCGCCACGCCAGGTTCATGAACACCTTGAGCCCGAGCGGCGCCTTGGTGCACTCCACCTGGCGCCCGAGCAGGTCCGGCCCGGCCGCGTCGGCATCGCCGTAGATCAGGTACGAGGCGCTCTGCTGGAAGGCGGCGTCGAGGCGGCGGACTTCGCGCACCAGGATCGCAGCGCAGAGGCTGGAGGTCCGCAGCATCTTGTGCGCGTCCCAGACGACCGAGTCGGCGTGCTCGACGCCGCGCAGCAGCCCGCGGTGAGCCGGCGAGAGCAGCGCAGACGCCCCGTGCGCCGCGTCGACGTGGAACCAGATGCCGCGCCCGCGGCAGAAGCCGCCGATCGCCTCGAGGTCGTCGTGGAGCCCGGTGCTCGTGGCGCCGGCGGCGGCCACCAGCGCCATCGGCTGCAGGCCCGCGGCCTCGGCGCGCTCCACGGCGTCGTCCAGCCGGCCGGGGACGATGCGCTCGTACTCGTCGACCTCGAGCGGGACCACCGCCCGCTCCCCCAGGCCGAGCATCGCGACGCTTCGCTTGACGGAGTAGTGCGCCGAGGGCGGCGCGAGCACCGCCAGGCCGCCGCTCACCCCCTCCTCCCACGCCGCCGGCGCCGCCGCGGCGCGCGCCCCGAGCAGGGCGGTCAGGTTCGCCAGCGACCCGCCGTGCGTGAGCACTCCGCCGGCGCCGGGCCCCCACCCCACGCGCTCGCACATCCACTCGACGACCGCGGCCTCGATCGCATTTGCGGCGGCGCCCATCTCGTAGATCGACATCGGCTGGTTGATCGCGCCGTGGACCAGGTCCGCCAGCGCCGCGGGCAGATCGGGCGCGGCGACCTGGTGCGCCAGCTCGCCGGGATGGTGCAGCCGCGTGCTGCGGCGGAGCAGCCCCCGAAGCCACGGCTCGAAGCCGTCCGGTCCGAGCCCGCCCTCGCGGATCAGGCGCCGCAGGTCGAGCTCGCGCTCGACGTCGCACGGCGGCGGAGCTGAGACGGCCGGCCCTTCGCCGGCCTGGCTCGCGGCCACGTAGCGCGCCACAGTGGCCACCGCCTGGACGGCGGCCCGCTCGTACTCGTCGACGTCCCACATGGTGGCGCCAGCCTAGACCCGCGCCACCTCCCTCTCGTCGCGCTTCGCGAGCGCCGACGGCCACCACACCGTCTGGCCGATGTCGAGGAAGAGCGCGGGCACCAGCACGCTGCGCACGAGGAACGTGTCGAGCAGCACGCCGAACGCCACGACGAAGCCGATCTCGGTCAGGAACACGAGCGGGAGCACCGCGAGCACCGAGAAGGTCCCGGCGAGGACGATTCCCGCGCTCGTGATCACCCCGCCCGTGACCGCCAGGGCGCGCAGGACCCCCTCGCGCGTGCCGTGTTTCAGCGTCTCCTCGCGCGCGCGGGCGACGAGGAAGATGTTGTAGTCGACACCCAGCGCCACGAGGAACACGAACGCGAACAGCGGCAGCGACGGGTCCGAGCCGGGGAAGTCGAACAGCACGTCGAAGGCGAAGTAGCCGACCCCCAGCGCGGCCAGGAAGCTCAGGATCACGGTCAGCACCAGCAGGACCGGCGCAAGCAGCGAGCGCAGCAGGATCACGAGGATCACGAGCACGACGACGAGCACGATCGGCGGGATCACGGTGGAGTCCCAGCCGGCCGCGTCGCGGACGTCGAACTCGACGGCGGTCGCCCCTCCCACGAGCGTGCCCGGCGCGGCCTCGTGCGCGGCCTCGCGGATTGGCTCCACCAGGTCGAAGGCCTCGGTCGAGTACGGCGGCAGCTCGAGCGTGGCCTGCACGAGCACGCCGCGCTCGCCCTCGGCCACCGGTCCCGTGACCGACTCCACGCCCGGCGCGTTCTCCACGGCACGCCTGACGGCGGGGACGTCGGCCGGGTCGGCCACGATCACGTCCGTCGGCGCGCTGGCGCCGGAGGGGAAGCTCTGCGCCAGCAGCTCCTGTCCCTCGACCGACTCCACCTCGGTGCGGTAGCTGTCGTTCGTGGTGAGGTCGGTCGAGAAGAACGCCAGCCCGGCGCACAGCACGAGCAGGAGGGCCGTCGTCCCGATCAGCACCCGCCTCGGCCCCTGAGCCACGCGGTCCCCGACGCGCTTCCAGAACCCGTGCGTGGCGTCCGCGAGGTGCTCGTGCTGGGTGCGGCGCACCTCGTAGGGCTTGAAGACGCGGCGGTCCAGCGGCCCCACGATCAGCGAGGGGAGCCTGATCCCGGCGAGGCCGAGGAGCAAGCGCAGCAGTGCGTTCAGCAGCACGAGCGGGAGCAGCAGCGCGACGAGCAGCGCGGCCCCCACGACCGGAAGGAGCGCACCGATGGTCGACCCGTGGACTATGCGCTTCCCGATCCCGGTGGTCGGCTCCTCGTCGGCCAGGCTCCAGCTCGGCGTGTGCGGCACGAAGGGCCAGAACGCCCGGCGCCCGAAGATCGTGAGCAGCGCCGGCAGCAGCGTGAGCATCGAGAGGGCGGCGCAGGCGACGCCCATCGCCGCGATCGGCCCGAGCCCGGAGGTGCCGTTGACCTTCGCGATCGTTAGGCAGAAGAGGGCCGCGATCACGGTCGCCGCTGAGGCGAGCACCGCCGGGCCGGCGGAGGTCATCGCGGTGCGGATCGCCTCGTGCCGGTCCTCGTACCGGTGCAGCTCCTCTCTGTAGCGGGACACGATCAGGAGGGCGTAGTCGGTACCCGCGCCGAGGACGAGGATCGACATGATCGCGCTCGATTGGCCGTTGATGGTCACGCCGATCTCGGAGAGGCCGTAGCCCACGGAGCGCGCCAGCGTCTCGGCGAACATCACCGCCGCGAGCGGGATGAAAAGGAAGATCGGCGACCGGTAGATCAGGATCAGCAGGAAGATCACCAGCGACACCGCCGCGAGCAGGAGGGTGCCGTTGATGCTCTCGAAGACCTCGATGGCGTCCGCCGCGTAGCCGGCGCCGCCGGTGATCTTCACCTCGAGGCCCCCGCCCGGGTCGGAGACCGTGTCACGCCAGAACTCGACCGGGTCGAGGATCCGGTCGCCGTCGCCCTCGCCCTTGAGGTAGGCGGTGACGATCGCGGCCTTGCCGTCCTCGGAGCACAGCGGGCCGACGAACGGCGCGTAGTCGCTCGGCTGGCCCGGGATCGGCGTGGTGGGCCCGGTGCAGCCC
>JBKGUS010000170.1:0-2563 GCA_046462295.1 Thermoleophilaceae bacterium
AGGCGCCGGCCGTTCACGCCGGCCTGCGCCGTGACAGTCATCGAGGTCTCGTCGACGTCGAGGATGCGGTCGAGCGAGCTCAGGTCGATCACAATGCCGCCGTGGATCGCCAGGGCGCCGCCCTGCGTCCCGGACCCGCCGCCCCACGCCACGACGGGCGTCCGCTGCTCGTCGGCGGCGGCCAGGACGGCGGCCACGTCCTCCTCCGTCCGCGGCCGGACCACGATCTCGGGGCGGGCCAGCGGGGTGCCCGCGGCGGTGGCCGCGAGCGCCGGCCAGTACGTGTCGGCCGTGTATGCGTCGAGCTCCTCCGGGGCCGTCGTCACGGCGTCGGCTCCCACCGCGGAGGTGAGGGCCGCCTTGACGTCCGAAACGGCGACCTTCGGAGTAGTGCTCATCAAAACTCTTCGTTAACGCTTTCAGAACACAACAGAACTTGACAGGCAGCGTGACATACGCTTTCAATACCTGTCAAGGCATGAGCGGACCGCCTCAAACCGCCCCCGCCACGCCGGCGGCGACGGAGACTTTGGAGACGCCGCGAGGAGCCGGGTGGAGCACGCGCCGCATCGCCCTCGCTCTGGTGGGGGCGGCGGTTGGGGTGTGGCTGCTCGTAAAGGCCAGCGAGGACTGGCAACAGTTCGCGGTCGTCAGCCTGAACGGGATCACGCTCGCCGCGCTGTTCTTCGTCGTGGCCAGCGGCTTTACCCTGATCTTCGGGCTGATGCGCGTGGTGAACATGGCCCACGGCGCGCTCTATCTGCTGGGCGGCTACCTGGCGCTCGAGATGCAGGACGCCTGGTTCACGGAGGACACCGGGCTCGGACTCTCTCTGAGCGGGGCCGGGACCGGGCAGTACGACCTGATCAGCTGGGTCGTCCCTCTCCTTCTCGCGACGGCCATCATCGGGCTGGTCGGCGTGCTGATCCAGCAGGTCTTCCTGCGCTGGAACCAGGGGCAGGATCTCCGGCAGGCGCTGATCACGATCGCCCTGTCGGTGATCTTCGCGGACCAGATGCTGGCGGCCTTCGGAGGGATCTCGAAGGACATCCAGACCCCGAGCGACTGGCCGGAGAGCATCGCGCTTCCCGGGGACGTCCGCTTCGGGTTCTTCCGGGGGGTGGTCGTGCTCGGCGCGGCGCTGCTGGTCGGCCTCGGACTGTGGTGGCTGATCACGCGCACTCGCTTCGGCAAGATCGTGCGAGCCGGCGTGGACGACCGCGACATGGTCTCGGCGCTGGGGATCAACGTCCAACTCGTCTTCGCGGCCGCGTTCTTCCTCGGCGCGCTGCTGGCCGGGCTGGGCGGGGTCCTCGGCGGCACGATGATCTCGCTTGCCCCGGGCGAGGACACCTCGTTCCTCCTGAACTCGCTGATCGTCGTGATCATCGGCGGGATGGGATCGCTCGGCGGAGCGGCGATCGGGGCGCTGGCGCTCGGCCTGGTGGACGCCTACGCGGACGTCTACCTCGTGTTCGGCGACACCGACCTGACGAACTACTCGATCCTCGTGACGTTCGGCCTCCTGGTAGCCGTGCTGGCGGTCCGGCCGCTCGGCCTGTTCGGGAGACCCGCGTGACCGGGTCGGCGGGACGCACGAGCTGGCCTGCGCTCGCCGTGGTGGCCGCCCTGGCGGCGCTCGCCCCACTCGTGTTCACCGACTTCTTCGTGTCGGTCATCCTCACCAAGTCGCTCTGGCTCGGCCTGGCGGCGGCCAGCCTCATCTTCCTGTCCGCCTACGGCGGCATGGTGTCGCTCGCGCAGGTCGGGATCTACGGCGTCGCGGGCATGGCGTTCGCGAACCTCGTCGCGGCCGACGGCGGATCCGCGGCCGCGTGGGCACCCTGGCCGGCGACCATCGCCGCGATCCTCATCGCGGTGGCCGTGGGGCTCGTGTTCGGCGCGATCGCCGCCCGCAGCGTCGGCATCTACTTCCTGATGATCACCCTGGCCTTCTCGGTGCTCGTCTTCTACTTCTTCTCGCAGGTGACGCAGCTCTCGGGCTTCGGGGGCGTCAACAACCTCGACCTACCCGCGCTCGTAGGCGCGCCCGGCCAGGACCCGACTCGCCTGTACTACACGACGCTCGTCGTCGCGATCCTGGTGTTCGTCGGACTGCGCTACGCCTCGCGGACGGCGTTTGGCCTGGCGCTCCAGGGCCTGCGCGACGAACCGGACCGCATGCGCGCGCTGGGCTTCGACGTGACTCGGCACCGGATCCTCGCCTTCGGCCTGGCGGCCTTCGTCGCGGCAATCGCCGGAATCCTGTCGGTCTGGTACAACCGCCGCATCTCGCCGGGGTCGATCAACCTGGCGCAGACGATCGACGTGCTGATCATCGCCGTCGTCGGAGGCCTGTACCGGCTCGAGGGGGCGTGGATCGGGGCGCTCGTCTATGCGGTGATCGACAACTACTCACGGCAATGGGTCCCGGATGTGGGGGACGTGCTTGGACCGGCCCGCTTCAACACCGTCATCGGTGTGGTGTTCCTGGTCATCGTCCTGGCGTCTCCCGGCGGTCTCATGGGCCTCTGGGAGAGCGGCCGGGAGCGCCTGCTGCGCA
>JBKGUS010000171.1:0-7436 GCA_046462295.1 Thermoleophilaceae bacterium
GCGGCGGCCCGCGCGGCGCCGCCCGAGGCTCAGGTAGACGGGCTCCCCGGGACGAGTACGAACTGAAGTGCTCGGCCAGTACGCAGAGAACTTCCTCCGGGGCAACGACAACGGCGGCTACACCGTCCCCTCGCGCGCGACCTATCCGCACCAGTGGAACTGGGACTCGGCGCTCGCTGCGCTGGGCTGGGCGGAGCTCGACGGCGCCCGGGCCTGGACGGAGCTCGAGGCGCTGGCCGGCGCGGCGGACCGCCAGGGCATGATCCCGCACATCGCCTTCCACACGCGGGTGCCGGATCGGGTGAACGGGTGGCTGCGCGCGCTGCTCACGACGGTCGCCCGGCCCTACGCGCGCTACCTGCCCGGCCCGCGCTGGTGGGGCCGGCGCCTCGCCTTCGACGGCCGGCGGATATCAGGGATCACGCAGCCGCCGCTGGCCGCGACCTGTATGCGGATGCTGTACGAGAGCCATCCCGACGAGGCCCGCGCACGGGCGCTGCTCACGCCGCTGCTCGGTTGGCATCGCTTCCTGCTCGAGGAGCGCGACCCGCGTGGCACCGGCGAGCCGGTGCTCATCCACCCGTGGGAGTCGGGTCGTGACAACGCCGTCGAGTGGGACGCGCCCCTGTGGCGCGTGCTGCCCGAGGTGACGGTGGTGCACCGGCGCGACACGCACTCGGTCGACGCCGCCGAGCGCCCGAGCGACGAGCACTACCGCCGCTTCCTCACGCTCGTCCGGCGCGGCACGAGGGTGGACTGGGCGCAGTCGCACCTGGCCCGCGGGGGCGCGTTCCGCGTGCTCGACCCGGGCTTCTCGGCGATCCTGGCCCGCGCGTGCGCCGACCTGGGCTGGCTGGCCGAGGCGCTGGGGGAGGAGAGGATCGCGGAGGAGAGCCGGGCGGCTTCAGCGCGGGTGGCGGACGCGCTCCGGGCGCGCGCGGACGCCGACGGGCTGATCCGCGCGGTGGACATGACCGACGAGACCCCGCTCGACGTGACGAGCGCGGGGTCGGCGCTGGCGCTGCTGGCGCCGGGACTCGGGACCGAGCACATGGAGGCGGTGCGTGACCTGGTCACCACCGGCGCGCTTGGCTCCCCCTACGGGGTGCGCTCGCTCGACCGGGAGCACGCGGAGCGGTCCTCGCGCAACTACTGGCGCGGACCGGTGTGGACGAACGTCACCTGGCTGAGCGCGCTGGCGCTCGAGGACCACGGCGACCGTGTGGCCGCCGCGAAGCTGCGCTTCCGGATGATGGAGGCGATCGAGGGCGGCGGGATGCGGGAGTACTTCGTGCCGGACTCGGGCCGCGGACTCGGCGCGCGTGACTTCGCCTGGACGGCCGCGCTCTGCCTGCGGGAGCTGAGCGCCCGCGCGGCGAGCTGCCAAGCGGCCGCCTGAGCGTTTCCGCGGCCGTACCGGGTAGGGAACCGGCATGGCCTCAGCGTTCAATGCAGCGATGGTCCTCATCGCCCAGGCCGAGCCCGGCGGCCGGGGCGGCAACCCGGACGAGGGCGTCGGCCTCGTGACCATCCTGGTCATCGCCGCCCTGGTCCTGGCCGGCGGCCTGGTGCTCGGCTTCGTCTTCTCGCGCGGCCGCGCCCGGCGGCGCTCCCAGGAGCAGCGGCCCGACAGCGGCGGCCGCGTGGGTCGTGTGAGCCAGATGCGAGGCGAGTGAGTCGCGAGCAGCCGGCGGCTCGCGGGATACTCTTCCCGTCGTGGCGACCACTCCCGGTTCGATAACCGACGCGGAGCGCTGGTTTCGCGAGAAGTTTGCGCGCACCCCGCAGCGCGACGCGCTGTTCACGACGTTGAGCGGCGAGCCGGTGGAGCCGCTGTACACGGTGGCGGACCTGCCGGAGCCGGATCAGATCGGGCTGCCCGGCGAGTTTCCGTTCACGCGCGGCGTGTACCCCTCGATGTACAGGGGGCGGTTGTGGACGATGCGGCAGTTCGCGGGCTTCGGGACGGCGGAGGAGACGAACGAGCGGTTCCGCTACCTGCTCGAGCATGGGCAGACGGGGTTGTCGACGGCGTTCGACATGCCGTCGTTGATGGGTCACGACTCGGATCACCCGCGCTCCTTGGGCGAGGTGGGGCGCGAGGGGGTGGCGGTCGACTCGCTCGACGACATGGAGACGCTGTTCGCCGGCATCCCGCTGGGCGAGGTGTCGGTGTCGATGACGATCAACGCGCCCGCGGCGGTGATGCTGGCCTTCTACGTGGTGGCGGCCGAGCGGCAGGGCGTGCCGCCGGAGCGGCTCGCCGGGACGATCCAGACGGACATCCTGAAGGAGTACATCGCCCAGAAGGAGTGGTGCTTCCCGATCGAACCGGCGATGAGCCTGGTGACGGACATGGTCGAGTTCTGCGCCGGCCGGATGCCGCGCTGGCACCCGATCTCGATTTCCGGCTACCACATCAGGGAAGCGGGTTCGACGGCGCAGCAGGAGCTGGCGTTCACGCTGAAGGACGGGTTCACCTACGTCGAGCGGGCGCTCGAGCGCGGCCTGGACGTGGACGAGTTCGCGCCGCGGCTCAGCTTCTTCTTCAACGCCCATATCGACTTCTTCGAGGAAATCGCCAAGTACCGCGCGGCGCGGCGGATCTGGGCGAAGGAGCTGCGCGACACCTATGGGGCGCGCGACGAGCGGTCGCTTCTGATGCGCTTCCACACCCAGACAGCCGGGGTGTCGCTGACGGCACAGCAGCCGCTCAACAACGTGGTCCGCACGGCGACCGAGGCGCTGTCGGCGGTGCTGGGGGGCACCCAGTCGCTGCACACCAACAGCTTCGACGAGGCCCTGGCGCTACCGAGCGAGGAGGCGGTGCGCGTGGCGCTACGCACGCAGCAGATCCTGGCGCATGAGACCGGGGTGGCGAACACGATCGACCCGCTGGGCGGCTCGTACTTCGTGGAGGCGCTGACGGACCGGATGGAGGAAGCGGCCTACGCCTACTTCGCCAAGATCGACGAGCTGGGCGGGATGGTGAAGGAGATCGAGCAGAACTACCCCCAACGCGAGATCGCCGAGGCGTCCTTCCGCCTCCAGGAGGAGATCGAGCGGGGCGAGCGGATCGTGGTCGGCGTCAACCGCTACCAGCAGCAGGATGGCCGCGAGCTCGAGATCCTCCGAATCCCGCCGGAGCTCGAGCGCAAGCAGATCGGCCGGGTGCAGGCGGTCAAGGCAAGCCGCGACGGTGAAGCCGCGGACGCCGCGCTCGCCGAGCTGCGCGACTCGGCTGCCGCCGGCCGCAACCTGATGGAGCCGCTGCTCGACTGCGCCCGCGCCCACTGCACCGAGGGCGAGATCGTCGAGTCGCTCCAACGCGTCTACGGCACCTACACCGAGACGCCCGTCTTCTGACAATTCGTCGAGTCCGCTGGGCGCGGACGAACCAATCTTCGGTCCCGGGACCGGCGTGGTGGGCCCGACCGGTCTGGGCGGCGGCGAGCCGGTTTCCGGCTGGGGCGGCCGTCCGGGCGGGCCGGGCCCCTACACGCTGACGCTGACCGGGGCGAAGTGCCCGCCCGGCATCCGCGCTGGTTCCGCGAGCTCGTGTACCGCAAGAACAAGAAGCGCTACGCGATGGTGTGGCAGACGGAGCGCCGCTGGGCCGGCACCTGCCGCCAGTTCAGCTCGAACCATTTGCAGGCCGTCTGCGTATAGCTAGGCTGATGCCCGCATGACGCGCCTGGCAGGGATCACGTCGCTGTACGCGCTGATTGCCGCGGTGCTCCTCGTGACGCCGCTGTCCGCCTCCGAGGATCCGGCGCCGGAGCCGGCCGCGCCGGTGGAGACCGTCGAGCAGCCGCAAGAGGCGATACCGGGGACCGCCGAAGCCGTACAGACGGTGCCGGCGGAGGTCCCGCCAGGTGAGCCGGCTCCGCCAGCTGAGCCGGCTCCGCCAGCTGAGCCGGCTCCGCCAGCTGAGCCGGTTCCCCTTCCTGCTCCATCGCCGGAGCCGGCGGTGGTCGAAGCGGTGGAGCAGTCCCAACCGGCCAAGCCCAAGCCCCGCCGCTCCGGCAGGCCTCCGGTCGCGACTGCGGCAGCCGACACGGGCGTGACCATCAGCGACTTCCAGTTCGCCCCGGCCTCCGTCACGATCGACGTGGGCGACACCGTCACCTGGACCAACGACGGCCCGACGCCGCACTCCGCGACCGCCGACGACGGCAGCTTCGACACCGGGATCTTCGACGCCGGCCAGAGCCGCTCGGAGACGTTCGACCAGGCCGGCACGTTCGCCTACTTCTGCACGCCCCACCCCAACATGCGCGGCACCATCACGGTCCGCGCCGCCAGCGCGGGCGATGGCTCCGGCGGTGGGGGCGGTACCACCGGCGGCGACTCCGGCGCCACCGGCGGCGACTCCGGCACCGCCGGCACCGCCAGCGGCACATCCGGTGACTCTTCCGGCTCCGGCCTCCCCGCGACCGGCCTCGACGCCGGCGGGCTCGCCCTGTTCGGCCTCGCGACGCTCGCCCTCGGCGCCTTCCTCCGCCGCAGGGCGCGCGTCGCTGAGTAATCTCCGCCGTCGTGAACAGCCGGAAGATCCGAGTCGTGGTCGCGAAGCCTGGCCTCGATGGCCATGACCGCGGGGCGAAGATCATCGCCCGCGCGCTGCGCGACGCCGGCATGGAGGTGATCTACACGGGCCTGCATCAGACGCCGGAGCAGATCGTCGAGACGGTGCTCCAGGAGGACGCCGACGCGGTCGGGCTGTCCATCCTCTCGGGCGCGCACATGACCCTGGTGCCGCGCATCGCTGAGCTGCTGAAGGAGGAGGGGGCCGACGACGTCGTGCTGGTAGTGGGAGGCACGATCCCGAGCGACGACATCCCTGAGCTCAAGGGGCTCGGCGTCTCCGAGGTGTTCACGCCCGGCGCCCCGGTGCAGGGAATCATCGACTACATCAAGCAGGCAGTCCCGGCCTGATGCCGCCGTCCCGCCTGACTCGCCGAGGCTTCGTGGGGGCCGCGGCGGGCACCGCCGCGCTCGGCGCGTCGGCGTGCGCTACGTCCTCCTCATCCGGGTCGTCGTCGTCCGACCGCATGAACGTGCTGCTCCTGATCGTCGACTCGGTGCGGCCCGACTTCGTCGGCTGCTACGGCTCGCCGCAGGTCCAGACGCCGAACATCGACTCACTCGCCGGCGACGGGGTCCGCCTCAACCGCTTCTTTCCCGAAGCGATGCCGACCGTGCCAGCCCGGCGCACGATCTTCACCGGCCGCCGCATCTTCCCCTTCCGCGGGTGGGAGCGCGCGCCGGACCTCGGGCGCGGGCCCGGCGCCGCGCCGATCGAGGACGTCGGCACGACCTTCACGAGCGCGCTGCGGCGCGCCGGCTACTGGACCGGGTCGGTGAGCGACAACCCGTTCGTGGGCTTCACGAAGTCCTGGCGCCCGTTCCGGCTCAGCTTCGACAGGTACGTGTCGGTGGTCGGCCACAGCGGCTTCCGCGGCGAGCCGGGCGACGTCACCGACGAGCAGCTCGAGCGCTGGCTACCCGAGGGCCTGAGCGCGGACGACCGCTACGTGGAGGGCATGCGCAAGTACCTCGCCAACACCGGCCACGGCGAGGACGACTCCGAGTCGAACGCAGCGCGCGTGTTCGGCGAGGCGGCCAGGCTGCTCGAGGAGGCCGAGGCCAACCAGCCGTTCGCGCTCGTGGTGGACTCGTTCGACCCGCACGAGCCCTGGAGCCCGACGCAGGAGTACATCGACCTCTACGGGTCGCCGGGCTACGACGGGCCGAACCCGGGCACCGCCCGCTACACGCGCTGGGAGAACTACCTCGAGGAGGAGGAGCTGCGCCGGATGCGCGCCGTCTACTCGGCCGCGCTGACCATCACCGACAAGTGGCTCGGCGAGTTCCTGGGTCGGTTCCGCGAACGCGGCCTCCACGAGAGCACCGCGATCGTGTTCGTCAGCGACCACGGCATCCTTCTGGGCGACCGCGGCTGGACCGGCAAGATCGCCCAGGAGCTCCACCCCGAGCTGATCCAGGTGCCGTGCGTGATCGTCCACCCGGACCGCCGCGCGGCAGGGGAGACGAGCCCCTGGTTCGGCTCGACCCACGACATCGCGCCCACCCTGCTGTCGCTCGTCGGGGTGCCCGTGCCGCGCGGGATGGACGGCGTCGACCTGTCGCCGCTGCTCGACGGTGAGCAGCCCGGCGAGCGCCCCTTCGCCTACGGCGGCTACTTCAACCACTTCTTCCTGCGCACCGACCACTGGTCCTACGTCGCCGACAACCGCGGCGACGACCGCGAGCTGTACGACCTGACGCTCGACCCGGCCGAGGTCGTGAACGTGGCGGGAGAGAACCGCGACGTCCACGAGGAGCTGCACGCGCGGTTCCTGGAGACGATCGGCGGCCTGCCGCCGTACTACGAGGGCGAGGCGGTCGCCCCGGTGAAGAGATAGCCCGCGGCGATCTCCTCGGCGCACTCCCGTAGCGAGGCCACGCGCTCCTCGCCGTAGCGCTCCGCCCACTCGTCCTCGATCTCCTTGAACAGGCGGCGGCCTGTGAGCGCAGCATCCACACCGCGCTGCGTCAGCTTGATGATCTTCGCCCGGCCGTCCTCCGGGTCCGGCACGCGCTCCAGGTAGCCCTTCCGCTCGAGCTCGACGACGGCCTCACCCACGGCCTGTTTCGTCAGCCCGGAGCGCTCGGCGAGGTCGGTGAGGCGCGAGCCGTGCTCGAGGTCGATGAAGCCGAACACACAGCCATGGCCCTCGCGCACGTCCTGGAAGCCCTGCGCCGCCATGCGGCCGAACATGTCCTCGACGGCCAGGTTCTTGACCTGGGAGAGCACCGCGGGCAGCGGTCGCGGCGGGATGGCGGGATCGACGGACAATTTCGTAAGGCGGCTTGACTTGTTAGTCAGGTTCCTTTATAAAGCTACCTGACCAAGTGTATCGGAGGATTCAAGACATGCATCGCAAGTGGTGGACGCTGATCGTGGTCAGCGTCGCAACCTTCATGCTCCTGCTCGACATCACGGTGGTGAACACCGCGCTGCCGGCGATCCAGGAAGACCTGGGCGCGAGCTTCACCGAGCTCCAGTGGGTCATCGACGCCTACACGCTCTCGCTCGCAGCGCTCGTGCTCACAGCAGGCGTCCTAGCCGACCGGCTCGGCCGGCGCCGCGTGTTCGCGGCCGGCCTCGCGATCTTCACGGTGGCGTCGCTGCTGGCCGGCTTCGCGCCCGACCCGACCTTCCTCAACCTCGCCCGTGGCCTGCAGGGCGTTGGCGGCGCCATCATGTTCGCCGTCTCGCTGGCGCTGATCGCCCAGGAGTTCAAGCCCGGCCGCGAGCGCGGCATGGCGATGGGCGTCTACGGCGCGACGATCGGCGTGTCGGTGGCGTTCGGCCCCGTGGTCGGCGGGGCCCTCGTGGACGGCATCGGCTGGGAGTCGATCTTCTTCCT
>JBKGUS010000172.1:0-3717 GCA_046462295.1 Thermoleophilaceae bacterium
GCCGCCGTCCCGCCCTGCATTCCGTCCAGGACAACCACGTCGGCGCCGGCCTTGACCGCGAGCGCGACGTCGGAGTAGGGCCGCGTCGCCCCGACCTTGACGAACACCGGCTTCTCCCAGTCGGTGACCTCGCGCAGCTCCTGGATCTTGATCTCCATGTCGTCAGGCCCGGTCCAGTCGGGATGCCGGCAGGCGCTGCGCTGGTCGATTCCCTTGGGCAGGTCGCGCATGTCGGCCACCCGGTCGGAGATCTTCTGGCCCAGCAGCATGCCGCCCCCGCCCGGCTTGGCGCCCTGGCCGACCACGATCTCGATCGCGTCGGCTTTGCGGAGGTCGTCCGGGTTCATCCCGTAGCGGGAGGGGAGCAGCTGGTAGACGAGCAGGCTGGAGTGCTCGCGCTCCTCGGGCGTCATGCCGCCGTCGCCGGTCGTGGTGCTCGTGCCGACCGCGCTGGCTCCGCGTCCGAGCGCCTCCTTGGCCGGCGCCGACAGCGCGCCGAAGCTCATGCCGGCGATCGTTATCGGGATCTTCAGGTGCAGCGGCTTCGAGGCGTTCCGGTCGCCCAGGACGACGTCGGTGTCGCAGCGCTCGCGGTAGCCCTCGAGCGGGTAACGGGACACGCTCGCGCCGAGGAAGACCAGGTCGTCGAAGTGCGGCACCCGCCGCTTGGCGCCGAAGCCGCGGATGTCGTAGATGCCCTCCCGCGCCGCCCGGTGGATCTCATGGATGGTGCGCCGGTCGAAGATCGCGCCCTCGCGCAGGCCCGGATGAGGGGGCGCACCCATCAGTACTCCCCCGCGTGGTCGACGTCGAAGTTGTAGAGCCGCCGCGCCGAGCCGTAGCGCCGGAACTCGGAGGCGGAGCAATCCGTCACTCCGGCCCGCTCGAGCAGCCCGCCGAGCTCGGCCACGTGCTCCTCGCGCATCTCCTTCTCCACGCAGTCCGCGCCCAGGCCGGCGACCGACCCGCGCACGTACAGGCGCGCCTCGTAGATCGAGTCGCCGAGCGCGTCGCCGGCGTTCCCGCACACGACCAGGCAGCCCTTCTGAGCCATGAACGCGCCCATGTGCCCCACCGACCCATGGACCACGATGTCGACGCCCTTCATCGAGATGCCGCAGCGCGCCGAGGCGCTGCCCCGGATCACGAGCGTCCCACCGCGGCCGCTGGCCCCCGCCGACTGCGAGGCGTTGCCCTCGACCACGACGGTCCCCGACATGATGTTCTCGGCCACCCCCACGCCGGCGTTGCCGTGCACCCGCACGGTGGCGTGCTTGTTCATGCCGGCGCAGTAGTAGCCCGCGTGCCCGTCGATCTCGACCTCCACGGGAGCGTCGATGCCGACGGCCAGCGCGTGGGCGCCGCGCGGATTGAGCACCCGCCAGCTGCCTGCGACGTCCGGGGCATGCAGTGCGGCGTTCAGCTCACGCAGGGGAGTCTGCGCGAGGTCGACGGCCGTCATGGGACGGGCGTCCGCTCCCAGCTGTAGACGTGCCCCGGCTCGGGCTCCCAGGTCGCGGCTTCCTCGGCTCCCGGCAGCACGGCGATCGCGCGGTACTCGGAGGCCATCGCCACCCAGTCGTCCGTCTCTGCCATCACGGCCGGCTTGCAGGCGATCGGGTCACGCAGCACCGCGAAGCCCTCCTTCGTCCCCACCGCGAACGTGTAGAAGCCGTCCAGGTCGTCGAGGCAGCCCTCGAGCGCCTGCTCGAGCGTGGCGCCCTCGCGCATTCTGTACGTGAGGTAGCCGGCGGCCACCTCGCTGTCGTTCTCGGTCTGGAACTCGATGCCCTCGGCACGAAGGGTCTCGCGCAGGCGGTTGTGGTTGGAGAGCGAGCCGTTGTGCACCAGGCAGAGGTCGAGCCCGGTGGAGAAGGGATGCGAGCCGTCCGTGGTCACCTTGCTCTCCGTGGCCATCCGCGTATGGCCGAGAGCGTGGCTCCCATGGAGCGACGAGAGACCGAACGCCTCCACGAACTGCTCCGGCCGGCCCGCCTCCTTGTAGATCTCGATCGCCTCGCCCGCGCTCATCACGCGCAGCTCGGGGTAGCGGTCGCGCAGCCACCGCTCCGCCTCCTCGGCCTCGGCCTCGACCACGAAAACGGCGTGGCTGCCGTGGACCTCGGGCTCCCCGGCCCCAAGGGCCGTGGCCACGGCGGCCCAGTCCTGGCGCGGGTCGGCGCTGAACAGCGACACCTTGGAAGAGCCCGCCGGCGCGGGATCGCGGTAGAAGGCGACGCCGGCCGAATCGGGGCCGCGGTCGCTGAGCTGCAGCAGCATCTCGCTGAGGTGCAGCCCGAGCGAATCGCTCACGCCCCGGGACTTCGAGAACAATCCGACGATTCCACACATCCTGCGAGCGAGTGTATGCAGCGCTCCACACACCCCCAATGGCGGCCAGCGCATATTTGCGGGGGGCGCTATGTGCGATTCGCACATTGGACGTGCGCGGATCAACGGATAGCTTGCCCGCCATGAGCCAGCCCTTCACCGCGCCCGAGACGCCCGCGGACGTCGAGCGCTACATCCGCGAGAACGACGTCCGCTTCCTCTTCGCCCAGTTCGTCGACATGCACGGCAAGCCCAACGCCAAGCTGGTGCCGGCGCGCCTGCTCGACGGGCTCCTCAGCGACGGCGCCGGCTTCGCCGGCTTCGCCGCCGGCGAGATCGGGCAGCAGCCTCACGACCCCGACCTCGCCGCGATGCCGGATGTCCGCTCGCTCACGCCATTGCCGTGGCGGCCCGATGTGGCCCGGCTCGCCTGCGACGTCCACGTCGAGGGCGAGGAGTGGCCCTACTGCCCGCGCACCATCCTGCGCCGGCAGCTCGAGCGCGCCCGCTCGATGGGCTTCGAGTTCATGCTCGGCGTCGAGCTCGAGTACTTCCTCGTCAAGCTGCGCGAGGACGGCTCGATCGAGCTGGCCGACCCGCTCGACACCCTCGACCAACCCTGTTACGACATGCGCGGGCTGACCCGCAACCTGGACTTCGTGTCCCAGATCGCGGACAACCTGACCGCGCTGGGGTGGAACAACTACGCCACCGACCACGAGGACGCGAATGGCCAGTTCGAGCAGAACTTCGACTTCGCCGACGCTCTCACCACCTGCGACCGAGCGATCTTCTTCCGCTACATGGTCGAGTCGCTGGCGCAGGCCCGCGGCATCATCGCCACCTTCATGCCCAAGCCGTTCTCGCACCTGACCGGCAACGGCTGCCATTTCCACATGAGCCTGTGGAAGGACGGCGAGAACGCCTTCGAGGTCGACCCCTCGGACGACCCGCGCGGCATGGGCCTGTCGCCGCTCGCCTACAACTTCATCGGCGGGCTGAAGGCGCACGCCAAGGCGTACATCGCGCTGACGGCGCCCACGGTCGGCTCGTACAAGCGGCTGGTGGTGGGCACGCGCAGCGGCTCGAGCTGGGCGCCCGTGTACGTGTCGTACGGCTACAACAACCGCACCCAGATGCTCCGCATCCCCGCCGCGGGCCGGATCGAGGACCGCACGGTCGACGGCTCCTGCAACCCGTACCTCGCCACGACCGCGATCCTCGCGTCGGGCATGGACGGGATGCAGCGCGGCCTGGACGCCGGCGCCCCGACGAGCGACCTGAACCTCCACGAGCTCGAGAAGGCGACGCTCGCCGAGCTCGGGATCGAGCTGCTGCCGGAGAACCTGCTCGACGCCGTGAGGGCGCTGGAGCGCGATGATGTCC
>JBKGUS010000173.1:0-2511 GCA_046462295.1 Thermoleophilaceae bacterium
AGTGCTCGACGCTCTCCTCGAGGAAGCCGCGCTTGGCGCCGAAGCCGGCGTTGGCGAAATAGGCGTCCATGCGGCCGAACCGGTCCAGCGTGGTGGCAACGAGGGCCTGCTGGTCGTCCCAGTCGGTGACGTCGCAGCGCGCGGCGAGGGCCCTGTCGTCGCCGCCGAGCTCCTCGGCGAGGCTCGTCAGCTTGTCCTCGGAGCGGGCCGCGAGGACGACGCGGTAGCCGAACTCGCTCGCCCGCCGGGCGGTGGCGGCGCCGATACCGGTGCTGGCGCCCGTGATCACGAGGACGGGTTCGTCGGCCATGGCGGGGGTTTCTAGCAGGCCGATCTCGGCGCGGGGGCTCTAGGGGCCGAGGCGCTCGATACGCCACCCGCCGGCCGGGTCGGGCAGGTAGCGGAAGCGGTCGTGCAGGCGGCCCGGGCGATGCTGCCAGAACTCCCAGGCGTCGGGCGTCAGGCGGTAGCCGCCCCAGTCCTCATGCACGGGAAGGTCGCGGCGCTCGTGCTCGCGCTCGAGCTCGGCGACGCGCTCCTCGAGCCACTCGCGGCTCGGCACCGGCCGGCTTTGGGGCGAGGCGAGCGCGCTCAGCTGGCTGTCGCGCGAGCGGCCCATGGCGTAGCGCTCGCTCTCTTCGCGCGGGACACGGTCGACCGGTCCCTCCACCCGAACCTGCCGGCCGAGGACGGGCCAGTGGAACAGGAGCGCGGCCCGCGGGTTGGCCTCGAGCTCGCCGCCCTTGCGGCTGCCGTAGTTGGTGTAGAAGGCGAACCCGCGCTCGTCGACGCCCTTCGCCAGCACCATGCGCGCCGAGGGGCGCCCGTCCGGGGAGGCGGTGGCGAGCGCTACGGCCTCCGGCTCGAAGGCGCCTGCGGCGGTCGCGGCGTCGAACCAGCGGCGGAACAGGGCAAGCGGGTCGGGGTCGAGGTCGTCTTCGCTGAGCGGCCGGTCGCGCGGGTCGGTCACCGGCGGCAGTCTGGCGGATGACGGTCAGCGGCCGCCGCAGACCTCGGGCACCGGCACGGGGATCTGCCTGCCGATGGAGCCCTCGCCGGGGCGGCCGGAGACCTTGCAGAAGGCGAAGCGGCCCGTGTCGAAGTGGACGAGCACGCGGTAGGGGTGGCCGATGGAGGAGCCCTCGTTGCGCTCGGTGGCGGGGGCGGTGCGGGTGACGGCGAGGCACGAGTAGCGACCCGTTGTCTGGGAGGAATCGAGATGGGCGCCCTGGCCGTCGACGCTGCGGGGATAGGGCTCGCACTCGACGGAGCGGATGGGGCCGTCAAGGGCGCCGGCGGCGACGCGCTCACGCGCATCGGCCTGGATGGCGATCGGGAGCGAGGCCACGAGGCCGGCGCGGGCGGCTAGGTCGCGGCCCGCGGGCGTGCCGCGCTCGAAGCGGGGGCGCTGCTCGGCGCGGAGCCGGGCAACGCGCTCGGCAGCCTGCTGTGCGCGCTGCTGGCGCTCGGCCTCGGCGCGGCGGTCCTTCGACTCGTCGATGCCGGGGCCGAGGAGGAGAACGAGGGCGACGATGACGAACGGCAGGAGCCCGCCCGCGATGCGCCCCCAGCGCGGCAGCTTGCCCCAGACCCACTTGGGGATGCCGGCGACGCCGGGAAGGGGCTCGTAGCGATCGGACGCCATACCGCGGGACGAATGTTGCACACCCTCCGGCACGTCCCGGTAGCTTACATGTATGAGGCATGCACATGTAGGCGAAGCGGAGCGCGCTGAGCGAGACCTCGAACGGGGGGCGAATCTGCTGGGCGCCGTCTCGCTCGCGGTGACGGATCGCGTCCGGACTGCCGCGGAGCGGGGAGCGGCGCAGGGCGGATCCGCGCCGGCCGCGCTCATCAGTCTCGCGGGATATCTGGACGGCTCGCCGATCGACGCGGTACGGAGTCCGCTCCGGCTGACGCACTCGGCGACGGTGCGACTGGTGGACCGGCTGGTCGCGGCGGGGCTGGCGCGGCGGCGCGAGGGACGGGATCGGCGCTCGGTGGCCGTGGAGCTGACGCCCGCAGGGCACGCGGCGGCCGCCGAGGCGGTGAAGGCGCGCGGCGGGGCGCTGGAAGAGGCTCTGGCTGACCTCGATACGGACGAGCGAGCCGAGCTCGCCCGGCTGCACGCGAAGGTGCTGGCAACCCTGACGGACGGCCGCGCGACCGCGGGCCACATCTGCCGGCTCTGCGACAGCCACGCGTGCGGACACCAGGAGGGCCGCTGCCCCGTGACGCAGGCGGCCGACGCGGCGGAGGAACGCGCCGCCGCTGCCATCGCCCCTGAGTCCGGCTGAGATCGACGCCGCCGGAACGCCCCGGGCGTAGCCTTTCCCGGATGCCCAACCTCTACGAGCCGGACTGGGACGCCGAGCGCGACCAGCCACCCTTCCGCTGGCGCCGCGCCCGGATCGGGCGCCAGGCGGGCGCGAGGGACCTCGGAGCGTCGCTGTTCGAGCTGCCGCCGGGCGCGGCAACCTTCCCGCTCCACGCGCACTTCGCAAACGAGGA
>JBKGUS010000174.1:0-4844 GCA_046462295.1 Thermoleophilaceae bacterium
CGAGAGCCGGTCGATCCCCACCGCCACGAGCTTCCGCACCGTCCCGGTGAGCGTGCTCGACGCCCGCCGGCATGCGCTGAAGGAGGGGGGTCACAGGCTCTCCTTCACGCATCTGATCGCCTGGGCAATCGTCCAGGCGGCTCGGGAGATGCCGGTCATGACCCACTCCTACGAGGAGCGCGACGGCAAGCCGGTCCGGGTCGACCCGCACGAGGTGAGCCTCGGCCTCGCCGTGGACGTGGAGCGCAGGGACGGCACGCGGTCGCTGATCGTGCCGGTGCTGCGCGGCGCCGACCGCCTGACGTTCAGGGACTTCGCGGCGCGCTACGACGAGCTCGTGGCGGGCGCCCGCGACAACAGCCTTCCGCCCGACGCCTACCAGGGCGCGGGCATCACCCTGACGAACCCCGGCGGCCTCGGCACGGTCGCCTCGGTGCCCCGCCTGATGCCGGGGCAGGGCACGATCATCGCTACCGGCTCGATCGCCTACCCCCCGGGCATGGCGCAGGCCGACCCCGAGCGCCTTCGCGAGCTCGGCGTCTCGAAGGTCATGACCGTCACGAGCACCTACGACCACCGCGTCATCCAGGGCGCCGAGTCGGGCTCCTTCCTGGGGCGGATCGACGCGCTGCTCCAGGGAGAGGACGGCTTCTACCAGGGAGTCTTCTCGGCCCTCGGCGCGCAGGTCGAGGCGGTGGAGCCGCGGGCGGGCGATGCGGGCGTCACGGCGGCGGAGCCGGCGCCCGCACGGGTGCGGCCGGCGGTGACCGGCGCCCCGGAGGAGCTCCTCCAAGCGGTCCAGGCGGCCACGTCGGTGGTCAAGGCGCACCGGATGCACGGGCACCTCGCCGCGGACCTCGACCCGCTCGGGTCCGAGCCGATCGGCGACCCGGCGCTCGACCCGGAGAGCGTGAACCTCACCGAGCAGCAGATGCGGGCCATCCCGAGCTCCATCCTCCGCGTAGCCGTGCCGGGGAGGACGTTCGCCGAGGCGCTGCCGAAGCTGCAGGAGACCTACTGCGGCACGATCGCATACGAGATCGAGCACATCTCGGAGCACGACCAACGCGTCTGGCTCCGGCAGGCGATCGAGTCAGGCGCGTTCCGCCCCGCCCTCGACGCGGGTCGTAAGCGCGCCCTGCTCGAGCGCCTGACCGAGGTGGAGACGCTCGAGACCTATCTGCACAAGGCGTTCCTGGGCAAGAAGTCGTTCTCGATCGAGGGGCTCGACGCGCTCGTGCCGATGCTCGACGAGACGATCGAGATGGCCTCTGCGGAAGGGGCTCGGGAGGTCGTGCTCGGCATGGCCCACCGCGGGCGACTGAACGTGCTCGCCCACACCATCGGCCGCTCCTACGAGGCGATCCTCGCCGAGTTCGAGGGCGAGCAGAGCCTCGACGTGCAGACCGCCCAGCCGGAGGGCGGCACCGGCGACGTCAAGTACCACCACGGTGCCGCGGGCACCTACCGGACGAGCGCCGGGAAGGGCATCAACGTGACCCTCGCCGCGAACCCGAGCCACCTCGAGTACGTGAACCCCGCGGTCGTGGGGCGCGCCCGGGCCGACCAGACGAGCCGGAAGGGGCGCGAGGCCCATCACGACCCGAGCATCGTCCTCCCGGTCCTCATCCACGGCGACGCGTCCTTCCCCGGCCAGGGCGTCGTGGCCGAGACGCTCAACCTGAGCGGCCTGGCCGGATACTCGACCGGCGGGACGGTCCACATCATCACGAACAACCAGCTCGGGTTCACGACCGGCCCGGAGCAGGGGCGCTCGACGCGCTATGCCTCCGACCTCGCGAAGGGCTACGACATCCCGATCATCCACGTGAACGCGGACGACGTGGAGGCGTGCATCTCCGCCTCGTGGCTGGCGTTCGCCTTCAGGGACCGCTTCAAGCGCGACGCGGTGATCGACCTCATCGGCTACCGCCGCTTCGGCCACAACGAGACCGACGAGCCGGCGTACACCCAGCCCGAGATGTACGCCCGGATCAAGGGGCACGCGCCCGTGCGCACGGTCTACGCCCGGAAGCTGATCGAGGCTGGAGTGCTCACGAAGGATGACGCGGATGCGATGCTGAGCGCTGCTCGCAAGCGACTCGCCGACGCCCACGACGAGCTCAAGGCCTCGATCGAGCGGCCCGAGCCGGAGACGGGCGAGTACGAGGTGGACCGGAGCCCCTCGAAGGAGCCCCGGACCGCCGTGGGCGCCGACACCCTGCGCTCGCTCAACAACCAGCTCCACCGGGTCCCGGAGGGGTTCACCCTCCACCGGAAGCTCCGACCGCAGCTCGAGAAGCGCCGGAAGGCGCTCGAGGAGGACGGGCGGGTGGAGTGGGCGCACGCGGAGTCGCTCGCCTTCGCGTCCCTGCTCCAGCAGAGCGTGCCGATCCGCCTGACCGGGCAGGACACGGAGCGCGGCACCTTCAGCCAGCGCCATCTGGTGTTCCATGACGCCGAGACCGGCGCCAAGCACACGCCGATCCAGTGCCTCACGAAGGCGCAGGCGCCGTTCGAGCTTCACAACAGCCCGCTGTCCGAGATCGGGTGCCTCGGCTTCGAGTACGGCTACAGCTCGCACTCGCCCGAGGCGCTGGTGCTATGGGAGGCGCAGTTCGGCGACTTCGTGAACGCGGCGCAGGTGGTCGTGGACCAATTCCTGGTATCCGGGCTCTCCAAGTGGGGCATCGCCTCGCGACTGACGCTGCTCCTGCCCCACGGCTACGAGGGCGCCGGCCCAGAGCACTCGAGCGGCCGCCTCGAGCGCTTCCTCAACCTCGCCTCGGAGGGCAACATCCGCGTCGCGAACTGCTCCACGCCGGCGCAGTACTTCCACCTGCTTCGCCGCCAGGCGCTCGTCGAGAAGCGGCGCCCGCTCGTGGTCATGACGCCGAAGAGCCTGCTGCGACACCCGGCCGCCAGCTCCCCGATCGAGGACCTGACGGATGGTTCGTTCCAGCCGGTCCTCGACGACCCAACCGTGCCGTCCGACCGCGACAAGGTCACGCGGCTCGTGCTCTGCTCGGGGAAGCTCTTCTACGACATCACGGAGCACGAGGACCGGCCACGCCAGGAGCACGTGGCGATCGGGAGGGTGGAGCTGCTCTACCCGTTCGCGGCCAACGAGCTCAGGGCGCTGATGGCGAACTACCCGTCGCTGGGGGAGGTCGTGTGGGCGCAGGAGGAGCCCCAGAACATGGGCGCTCGCTCGGTCATGGAGGCGCGCCTTCGCTCGATCCTGCCGGACGGCGTGGAGTACGACTACGTGGGCCGGCCCCTGCGCGCAAGCCCCGGCGAGGGCTACCCGCCCGCACACCTCGCGATGCAGAGCCGGATCGTCAGGAGCGCGCTGGGCCTCCGGCAGCCCCGTGGCGAGGAGGCGGAGGACAGCGCGCTTCGGACCACGACGCAGTCCGGGACGGGGTCCTAGCCAGCGCTTCAGCGCTTCTCCCGCTGCGCCTCCGCCAGCGCCGCGGCCACACGCTCCGCCCCCAGCCTCCTGTTCACCGCGGCCACGACGCCGGGGGCGGCCCCCGCGATCCACCCCCCGAGGCGCATCGAAAGCGGAGCCACGTCGATCTCGGCCCGGTCCCGCTCGATCCCGCGGACGACCGCCTCTCCCACCTGCTCCGGTGAGCGCAGCCCCACCCCGGGGGGTAGCCGCACGCCCGCCTCCGCGTACATGCCGGACTCGGAGATGAATCCCGGAAAGACTGTCGTCACGCCGACCCCCGTCCCGCGCAGGTCCTCTCGCAGAGCGAACGCGAACCCGCGCAGGCCGAACTTCGTGGCCGAGTAGATCGAGCCGCCGCCGCTCGCCACCTTCCCGGCGAACGACGAGACGAACACGAGATGACCGGCGCCGCGCTCGGTCATCCCGGGGGCGAGCGAATGGGCCAGCCCGATCGGCGCCTCGAGGTTGACGGCCAGCGAGCGGTCGACCTGCTCCGCGGTGAAGGACTCGAGCGTCCCGCTCGCGGGGAGCCCGGCGTTCGCCACGAGCACGTCCACGACCCCGGCACGCTCCGCGAGCTCATGGGCGGCGCCGCGCCGGGCCAGGTCGCACACCACGACCTCGACCCGCTCCCCGAGCTCCGCACGCAGCTCCTCTAGGGCGTCCTCGCGCCGCGCAGAGATCACGAGCGTCGCGCCGCACCGGTGAAGCGCATGGGCCACAGCGCGCCCGATCCCCCCGGAGCCCCCTGTCAGGAGGACCCTCCGTCCCGGGAGGCTCAGCCCCACGTGGGCACGGCGAAGCGGTGGGGGCGGCGCCTCATCGGTTGGGATCGTAGGCGCTGCGGGTAGGACGGCGGCATGCGCCGAGGCTCCCCGCGGACGGACTCGCGTCCTCCCCTGCAGCGGGTCTCACCTGGCGAGACGGCCCTCGCCGCGCTGCTCCTGATCGGCTTCGGCTTCATCGTCTTCGGCTCGCACGTGGACGACGGCGGCTTCTACTGGGACGACTGGGACAACGCCGCGAAATCCCTCTACCCGCCGGCCGAGGGGTTCGTGCTCGGCGGGCTGAAGCTCCAGCTCTTCGCCTACCGCCCGCTTCTCGCCATCGGCCTCTGGCTCCCGCACGAGCTGCTCGGCGCCGATCCAAGCCTTCACCTGGCCCTCGGCGTGGTCCTCGCCGGCCTCATGTCGGCGGCGCTCTACGTGCTCCTTCGAACGCTCGGCGTGGGGCGCCCGCACGCGTTCGCGATCGCCGCGCTCGTCCTGCTCTTCCCGTGGTCGGACTCGACCAGGCTTTGGGCCACGGGCAGCATCAACAACCTCGCCGTGCTGCTCTACCTGACCGGCACGCTGTGTGCGCTCCACTCGCTCGAGGCCCGGCATCG
>JBKGUS010000175.1:0-22323 GCA_046462295.1 Thermoleophilaceae bacterium
TCGGCGCGACCATCGCGATCGACGTCTGGAGCCCCGAGGACGCGGATCCGTCGGAGCCGCTGCCGCTGCTGGTCGCGCACGACGGGCCGGAATACGACGAGCTGGCCGCGCTGACGCGCTTTGCCGCCGTCGCGATTCGCACCGGCGACCTGCCGCGGCACCGGGTCGGGCTGCTCGCCCCAGGGGAGCGTGACGAGTGGTACTCCGCCTCGGCTCGCTACGCCGACGCCATGGTTCACGATGTCCTGCCGTCCATCGGCGCGGCAGTCTCCGTACGCGGCGCGCCGGCGGGCATGGGGACCAGTCTCGGCGCGCTGGCGATGCTGCACGTGCAGCGGCGCCACCCGCGCGCCTTGGGCGCCCTGTTCCTGCAGTCGGGGAGTTTCTTCATGCCGCGCTTCGACGCTCACGAAGCACGATTCCCGCGCTACAAGCGCGTCGTGCGCTTCGTCGGTACGACGCTTCGCGACGGGGCACATCCCAACCCGGTGCCCGCCACGCTCACCTGCGGATCGGCCGAGGAGAACGTGCACAACAACCGGGTGATGGCGCGCGCCCTGTCCGCGCAGGGCTATCCCGTCGCACTCCGCGAGGTGCCCGATATGCACAACTACACGGCTTGGCGGGACGCCTTCGAGCCCCACCTGACCGGCCTCCTCGCTCGGGCATGGTGACCGGCCGGCACACGGAGCTGTGGTCGGACCAGATCGGCGCGAGCGGCGGGCTCGTGGCGTACGGCCACTGGGGCAGGCCCGTGCTGGCCTTCCCGGCCGAGGGGGGCGGGCCGTGGGACTACGAGCACCGCGGCGTGATCGCCGCCGTCGCGGGACTGCTCGAGAGCGGTCGGATGAAGCTCTACTGCGTGGAGTCCTTCGACTCGGCCTCCTGGTCCAACTCCTCCATGCCGCTCGAGGCGAGGGCTCGCGAGCACGAGCGGTACGAGTCGTGGATCCTCGAGCAGGTCGTGGCGTGGATCCATGCGGACTGCGGCGGGCCGCAGGAGATCGCAACGGCCGGCGTCAGCCTCGGCGCCTATCACGCGGTGAACTTCGCGCTCAAGCGCGCCGATCTGTTCCCGCTCGCGCTCGGCCTGTCCGGCAACTACGACCCGGCCGCGTGGGGCGGCTGGGGTGAGCGGGGCGGCGCCGTGTACTTCAACAACCCGATGGACTACCTGGCGCACATGGACGGCGACCACCTGAAGTGGCTGCGCAGCCGGCTCAGCGTCCTGATCGTGTGCGGCCAGGGCCAGTGGGAGGACACCACGGGTGCCTTGGAGAGCTCGAGGCGCCTCGCCGGCCTGCTCGCCGACAAGGGCATCCGCCACGAACTGGACCTCTGGGGCCACGACGTTCCGCACGACTGGCCGTCCTGGCGCGCGCAGCTGGCCCACCATCTGCCACGGTTCTGCTGATGGACGACAGCGAGCACCTCATAGGGCTCCTGCTCGGTACCGAGGAGGACTGGCCGACGGCGTTCGAGACGCTGATCTCCCGGCTCGGCCCGATCACCGACGCCTCTGGGGCTCGCCATCGCGTGACCACCGAGCGGATCACGATCGAGCCGTTCGACCTGCCGTACAGGCCGCGCCACGACCTCGTGGTCGACCGGCTCGCCTACTGGTACTACCACCCGCGCGAGTGGCTCAAGAAGGTCGCGCTGATGGACGACGTCTACCTCCTGAACAGCCCCTTCACCTTCCAGTCGATGGAGAAGCACGCCGCCTACTGCGCCATGCTGCGGCTGGGGCTGAAGGTGCCGCGGACCGTGCTCGTCCCGCACAAGAACCCGCCGGACAACGCGCGCTTCGCCTACACGGCGGCCAAGTACAACCGGCCGTTCGACCTCGACGAGATAGCGGCCGCCATCGGCTATCCGCTGTTCATGAAGCCGTATGACGGCGGTCAGTGGGTGGGTGTCAGCCACATCCGCGACAGCGCTGAGCTGCACCGCGCCTACGACGCCTCCGGCCAGCGGCTGATGCACCTGCAGGCCTCGATCGAGGGCTATGACGTGTTCGCGCGCTCGCTGTCGATCGGCGCCGAGACGATGGTCATGCAGTTCCGTCCGGAGCTGCCGATGCACGACCGCTACGCAGTCGACCACGACTTCCTCACGCCAGAGATGGGCGACGAGGTCGTGTCGATAAGTCGGCTGGTCAACGCCTTCTTCCGCTGGGAGTTCAACTCCTGCGAGACGCTCGTCCGGGGAACCGACGCCTACCCGATCGACTACGCGAACGCGTCGCCGGACGTGGCGCTCACCAGCCTGCACTACTACTTCCCGTGGGCGATGAGCGCCCTGGTGAAGTGGTGCGTCTTCTGCGTCGTCACCGGCCGGGCCCCGCGGCTCGACCTCGACACGCGGAGCTACTTCGAGATCGCCGACCGCGAGGACCTCTCCTACGCCGAGAAGCTCGCGGCCTACCGAGAGCTGGCCGACGCGTACTTCGAGGTTGATCGCTACAGAAACTTCTGCGACAGCCGCCTCTCACACGTCGACGAGCTCGTGCTCGACTGGATCACCTCGGCCGAGTTCGACCGGCTGCTGGTCGACACCGTGCGTGCGGGGTATCCCGACCACGAGCACGAGCGCTTCATCGGGCACTTCAGGGGGCTGGTCGGCCATTGGGTGCGCGAGCGAGGAGCGACGGCGACCCTGTCGCAGTGAGCCGGGCCGCCGCGGCGGTGGCCTGACGCAGCCGCTCCGCCAGCTCCGGCGTGAGCGCGCCAGGCTCCAGGCGCCAGCTCCAGTTGCGCTCGTCCACCAGGCCCGGCACGTTCATCCGGGCCTCGCCGCCCAGGCCGAGCACGTCCTGCATCTGCACCATCGCCACCACGCCGGGGGAGGCGAACGCCAACCGGATCAGCGCCCACCAGGGCTCGGCGTCGTCGATCCCGGCGCGTGCCAGCGCGGCTTCCACTTCTGGCCGCGAGTCGCCGCCGAGCGACTCCCACCAGGCCCTGATCGTGTCGTGGTCGTGGGTCCCCGTGTAGACCACGTCGTCCTCCTTGTGGTTGTGCAGGCGGTGCGGGTTGTCCGGCTCCTCGGGGTCGAAGGCGAACTGGAGAACCGCCATGCCGGGGAGGCCGAGCTCCTGTCGGAGGCGCTCCACGGCGTCGGTCACGATGCCGAGGTTCTCCGCGATCAGCGCCAGCTCGCCGAGCCGCCGCCCGGCCGCGTCGAACGGCGCCCGTCCGGGGCCGCGGCGCCAGAACCCGGCGCGCGCGTCGGCGGCGTCGGCGGGCACCGCCCAGTAGGCGACGAAGGCGCGGAAGTGGTCGATCCGGCACAGGTCGTACAGCTCGCTGGCGCGCCGCAGCCGCTCCACCCACCAGTCGTAGCGGCGGCGCTGCAGGGCGGGCCAGTCGTACAGCGGATTGCCCCACAGCTGGCCCAGGTCCGTGAACTTGTCGGGCGGGGCGCCTGCCACGTACTCCTCCTGGAACAGCTCCGGGTGGGTCACGTGGTCGGCGCTGCCGGGCGCCACGTAGATCGGCATGTCGCCGATGAGCCGGACGCCGCGCTGCTGCCCATAGGCGCGCAGGGCGCCCCACTCGCGGTCGAAGCGGACCTGGTCGGCCACGGCGCCATCGCCCGCGAACCGCTCCCAGTCCTCGATCCAGTAGGCCTCGCGCGCGCGGAACTCGGCCAGCTCCCCCTCGCTCACGGGGGCGTCCGGCTCGGCCAGCAGCTCCGGCGACGCGGCAAACGCCGAGGGCGACTTGTACGGCGAGCCGCGCTCCCCCGGCGGCCCGAGCGGCAGCATCTGCCACCAGGTCTGCCCTGCAGCCGCGAGCCAATCGACGAACCGGTACGCCTCGACGCCCAGGCGCCCGCCCGGCAGCGAGGTCGGGTGGAGCTGGACGCCGGCCGAACGCGGAAGGCTTAAATGACGGGTTGAGGGAACCATCTCTTGGGGATTACCGGTCTGCATGCCCCGATCCACCCGAACCCAACACGAGAGCGGCCCCGGAGCGCCCTCTGGCGCTCGGGACACGGCGCCCGATCGCGACCTCGCCCCCGAGCACCCGATCGAGGAGCCGGGCGAGGGCTGGTCCGTTCTCCCGCGGCCGCACGACCGCACCGCGCCGCCCCGCATCCAGATCCTGAACCCGGCCCCGATGATCGACTGCGGACGCTTCCCCGCCAAGCGCACGGTGGGCGAGTGGGTCGAGGTGTCCGCAGACGTGTTCCGCGACGGCCACGAGATCCTGCGCGCGCAGGTGCGCTACCGCGGGCCGGGCGACGCCGAGTGGAGCGAGACGCCCATGCGCTGGATCGACCGCGAGGTGGACGGCGACCGTTGGGCCGGTGCCTTCGAGGTCGACCGGGTGGGCCGCTGGGAGTTCACGGTGGAGGCGTGGTCTGACCTGTTCGCGACCTGGCGCGACGAGCTGCGCCGCAAGCTGGAGAGCGGGCAACACGACCTGCGCGGCGAGCTGTCGGAGGGAGCGGTGCTGCTGGAGGAGGCGCTCGACCGGATGCGGAACGGCGACGCCCGGCCCGATTCAGACCGCCGGCTCGTCGAGCACGTGCTCGTCACGCTCGCCGACGCGAGCGCCCCCGAGGAGGCCAAGCACGACGCCGTGCTCGGGCCCGAGCTCCTCGCCGCAGTCGAGCGCCACCCCGACCGCCACGACTCCACCTGCCTCGAGCGGAGCCTCCCGCTCGAGGTGGAGCGCGTGCGGGCGCGCTTCGGCGCCTGGTACGAGCTCTTCCCCCGTTCCTTCGGCGGCTTCGAGGGGGTGCGGAGGCAGCTGCCGAAGCTCGCCGAGCTCGGCTTCGACGTCCTCTACCTTCCGCCGATCCACCCGATCGGCGTGACCAACCGCAAGGGCCGCAACAACTCACTCGAGGCGAAGGCCGGTGACCCCGGGTCGCCCTGGGCCATCGGCGGCGAGGAGGGCGGCCACGACGCCATCCACCCGGAGCTCGGCACGGTGGAGGAGTTCGCAAGGCTGGTCACGGAAGCCCGCGAGCACGGCCTCGAGATCGCGCTCGACTTCGCCATCCAGTGCTCCGCCGACCACCCCTGGCTGAAGGAGCACCCGGAGTGGTTCAACCGGCGCCCGGACGGGACGCTGAAGTACGCCGAGAACCCGCCCAAGCGCTACCAGGACATCTACAACGTGAATTGGGACTCGGAGGACTGGCGGGGCCTCTGGGACGCGCTGCATGACGTGCTGATGACCTGGGTCGAGCGCGGCGTGCGGGTCTTCCGCGTGGACAACCCCCATACCAAGCCGTTGCCCTTCTGGGACTGGCTGATCGGCGAGGTGCGCGCCGAGTATCCGGACGTCATCTTCCTGTCCGAGGCCTTCACCCGCCGGGTCAAGCTGAGGGCGCTCGCGAAGGCCGGCTTCAGCCAGTCCTACACGTACTTCACCTGGAAGAACGGCCGCCACGAGCTGACCGAGTACATGCACGAGCTGGCCTTCTCCGGCATGCAGGAGTACTGCCGCCCGAACTTCTTCGCCAACACGCCCGACATCCTCAACGAGTACCTCGTGCACGGGGGCCCGCCCGCCTTCGAGACGCGCCTCGTGCTGGCCGCCACGATGTCGCCCACCTACGGCATCTACTCGGGCTACGAGAACTTCGAGAACGTGCCGCTCAAGGAGGGCAGCGAGGAGTATCTCGACTCCGAGAAGTACGAGGTCAAGCGCCGCGAGCTGGACGGCCCGCTGCTCCCCGAGATCGCGAAGGTCAACCGGATCCGGCGCGAGAACGAGGCGCTGCAGCACCTCTCGAACATCGTCTTCCTCGACACCGAGAACGACGGCCTGATCGCCTACCACAAGCGCTGGGGCGACAACGCGATCATCGTCGTGGTGTGCCTCGACCCGCACCGCGCCCAGGAGGGCGTGGCGGTGGTGCCGGCATGGCTCGGGCTGCCGCCGGCGTTTCGGGTCGAGGACCTGCTCGACGGCGGCCGTTACGACTGGCGCCTTGGCCGCAACTATGTCCGGCTCGGCCCGGGGGAGCGGATGGCGCATCTGCTGCGGGTCGTCGCATGACAGCGACGGCCGCGCCCAAGCAGACGGCGGAGCCGGACCGCCGCCCCCAGCCCGAGCACTGGTTCGAGGCCGAGCCGCTCTGGTTCAAGACCGCCGTCTTCTACGAGATCCACCTGCGCGGCTTCTACGACGGCGACGGCGACGGCTCGGGCGACTTCCGCGGCCTCACCGATAAGCTCGACTATCTGCAGTGGCTCGGCGTGGACTGCATCTGGCTGCTGCCGATGTACCAGTCGCCGCTACGCGACGGCGGCTACGACATCGCCGACTTCTTCGCCGTCCACGAGGACTACGGCGTGACGGAGGACGTACGGCGCTTCATCGACGAGGCGCACCAGCGCGGCATGCGGATCATCGCCGACCTCGTCATGAACCACACCTCGATCGACCACCCGTGGTTCCAGGAGGCCCGTTCGAGCCCCGACTCGCCGAAGCGTGACTGGTACGTGTGGTCGGACACGAAGGAGCGCTACCAGGACGCGCGCGTCATCTTCATCGACACCGAGACGTCGAACTGGAGCTGGGACGAACAGGCCGGCGCGTACTACTGGCACCGGTTCTTCCACCACCAGCCGGACCTGAACTACGACAACCCCGAGGTGCAGGAGGCGATGCTGGACGTGCTCCGCTTCTGGCTCGACCTCGGCCTCGACGGCTTCCGGCTCGACGCCGTGCCTTACCTGTTCGAGCGCGACGGCACCAACTGCGAGAACCTCGAAGAGACCCACGCCTACCTGAAGCGGGTGCGGCGCGAGGTGGAGGAGAACTACCCGGACCGCGTGCTGCTCGCCGAGGCCAACCAGTGGCCCACCGACGTGGTGGACTACTTCGGCGACGGGGATGAGTGCCACATGGCGTTCCACTTCCCGGTGATGCCGCGCATGTTCATGGCGGCGCGGCGCGAGGACGCCACACCGATCCTCGAGATCCTCGACCAGACCCCCCCGATCCCGGACAACTGCCAGTGGGGCCTGTTCCTGCGCAACCACGACGAGCTGACGCTCGAGATGGTCACCGACGACGAGCGCGACTACATGTACAAGGAGTACGCCAAGGACCCGCGCATGAGGCTCAACCTCGGCATCCGGCGCCGGCTGGCGCCGCTGCTCGACAACGGGCGCGCGGAGATCGAGCTGATGACGGCGATCCTGTTCTCGTTGCCGGGCAGCCCGGTCCTCTACTACGGCGACGAGATCGGGATGGGCGACAACGTCTACCTGGGCGACCGCGACGGCGTGCGCACGCCCATGCAGTGGACCGGCGACCGCAACGGCGGCTTCTCGACCGCCGACTTCGCCCAGCTCTACGCGCCGCCGTCCATGGATCCCGTGTACGGCTTCCAGGCGCTGAACGTGGAGGCACAGCTCCGCACCCCGTCCTCACTGCTGCGCTGGACGCACCGTTTCATCGCGCTCCGCAAGGAGCACCCGGTCTTCGGGCTCGGCAGCTACGAGGCGCTGCGCCCCGCGAACAAGCGCATCTTCGCCCACATCCGCCGCTACGAGCGCGAGGTGCTCCTGTGCGTGCACAACCTCGCCCGCTCGGCGCAGGCCGTGGAGCTCGACCTGTCCGAGTTCGAGCGCAGCTACCCCGAGGAGATGTTCGGGCGCAGCCGCTTCCCGCGGATCGGCGAGCTGCCCTACCTGCTGACCCTGGGACCCCGTGGCTTCTACTGGTTCCGGCTGGTGGAAGAGGAGGAGGTCGAGGATGACGCCTGACCTGCGGCTGGACGAGCAGGCCCTCGAGGAATGGGTAGTGGCCCAGCGCTGGTTCGGCTCGAAGGCGCGCGAGGTCGTCCACCTCGGCGTGCTGGACATCGTGCCGCTGCGCCTGGAGCCCCGGCTGCTCACCTCGGTGATGGTCGAGGCGCGCTTCGCGCCGGGAACGCACGAGGTCTACCAGGTGCCCGTCGCGTACAGGCCGGTCGAGGAGGCCTGGAGCGAGGGGGTGATCGCGGAGACCGACGGGATGACGATCTACGACGCGCTGGCGGACCCGGAGGAGGGCCAGGCCCTGCTGGAGCTGATGCGGGCGAACGCGAGGCTCGAGTCCGAGCACGCCGTGAGCGAGTTCCACTGGGTGGAGGGCACGCGCGACCCCGGCCCGAGTGCCGTGGTCCGCCCGATGGGCGCGGAGCAGTCGAACAGCTCGCTGGTCTTCGACGAGGCGCTCGCGCTGAAGCTCTACCGGCGCGTGGAGGCGGGCATCAACCCCGAGCTCGAGCTGCTCCGCTTCCTCACCGACCGCGGCTTCGAGAGCGTGCCCGCGCTGGCCGGCTGGTACGAGTACACGGGTCGCCTGATGGAGGCGACGCTCGGCGTGATGCAGGAGTTCCTCCCAGGCGCTCGGGACGGCTGGGAGCTGGCGCTCGAGGAGCTGGAGAAAGACCCGGAGGCGTTCCTCGGGCGCGTGCAGGCGCTCGGCGAAGTCACGGGCAGGCTCCACAGCGCGCTCGGCTCCGACGCCTCCAACCCCGCCTTCGCGCCGGAGGAGCCGAGCGCGGAGTCGCTCGGCCTGCTCACGGCGACGATCGACGAGGAGATCGAGCGGATCTTCCTCGAGCTGCCCGAGGACGACGAGTCGGTGGAGAGGATCGCCGGCCGAGGCGAGGACGTACGCGAGCAGCTGCGCCTGCTCACGCATGCGGGCACGGCCGGCAAGGTGATCCGCACGCACGGCGACCTCCACCTCGGCCAGACCATGCTCGCCGACCGCGGCTGGGTGGTGCTCGACTTCGAGGGCGAGCCGGCGCGAGCACTGCCCGAGCGGCGCCGCAAGCGGTCGCCGCTGCGTGACGTGGCGGGGATGATGCGTTCGTTCGCCTACGCCGCTTCGGCCTCGGAGGTCCTGCGCGGGATGGCGGCGCCCGAGGGCTGGGAGGAGCGGGCGCGCGAGGAGTTCCTCGACGCCTACCTCGACGCCGCCGACCCGTCGTTGCTGCCGGCGAGCCGCAACGGGGTGGAGCAGCTGCTGTCGGTCTTCGAGCTCGAGAAGGCGGTGTACGAGCTGCGCTACGAGCTGAACAACCGCCCGGACTGGGTGGGTATCCCGGTGGCGGGCATCCTGCGGCTGCTGGAGGTGCCAGCGCGATGAGCGAAATCGAGCAGCTCGTCCGGCGCGAACACCCCAACCCGCATCAGCTGCTCGGCGCCCACCCCTGTAACGGGGGCGTTGTCGTACGAGCCTTCCGTCCCGCTGCCGAGCGCATCCTTGCCCGTCCGGACGGCGGCGAGCCCGTCCCGCTCGAACAGCGCCACCCAGCCGGCCTCTTCGAGGGCACCCTCGACGGCGCCAAGCTCCCATTGCGCTACGAGCTCGAAGTGTCCTATCCGGATGGCAACACCTTTTCGTTGATCGACCCGTACGCCTTCGCGCCCACCGTCGGCGAGCTCGACGTGCACTTGGCAGCGGAGGGACGCCACGAGGACATCTATGAACGCCTCGGGGCCCACGTCCGCGAGATCGATGGCGTGACCGGAACCTCTTTCGCGGTCTGGGCGCCCGCTGCCAAGGCGGTCAGCGTGGTCGGGGACTTCAACTCCTGGGACGGCCGACTTCACCCGATGCGCTCCTTGGGGTCCTCGGGCATCTGGGAGATCTTCCTGCCCGGCGTCGACGAGGGCGCGGCCTACAAGTACGAGATCGTCACGCAGAGCGGCGAGATCCGGATGAAGGCCGATCCCTTCGCCTTCGCCTCCCAGCACCCGCCGCGCACGGACTCCGTCGTCTTCCGCTCGCAACACACCTGGGGCGACTCCGACTGGATGGAGCGCCGGGCGGCGTCGGCGCCGCACGACGAGCCGATCTCGATCTACGAGGTGCACCTCGGCTCGTGGCGGCTCAACCCGCTCGAGGGCAACCGCTCGCTGTCGTATGCGGAGCTGGGCGACGAGCTGGCCGCCTACGTCACCGACATGGGCTTCACGCACGTGGAGCTGCTGCCGGTGATGGAGCACCCGTTCTCGGGCTCGTGGGGCTATCAGGTGTCGGGCTACTTCGCGCCCACGGCGCGGTACGGGACCCCGGACGACTTCCGCACGCTGGTCGACCGCCTCCACCAGGCCGGCATCGGCGTGATCCTCGACTGGGTCCCGGCCCACTTCCCGCGCGACGACTGGGCGCTGGCCCGCTTCGACGGCTCGGCGCTGTACGAGCACGAGGACCCGCGCCGGGGCGCCCACCCGGAGTGGGGCACGCTCATCTTCAACTACGGCCGCAACGAGGTCCGCAACTTCCTCCTCGCGAGCGCGCTGTACTGGCCGCGCGAGTACCACGCCGACGGGCTGCGCGTGGACGCCGTCGCCTCGATGCTGTACCTCGACTACTCGCGCGCCGAGGGCGCCTGGGTGCCGAACGAGTACGGCGGCAACGAGGACCTTGACGCCGTCAGCTTCCTGAAGGAGCTGAACGAGGTGATCCACCGGCGCGAGCCGGGGATCGTGTCGGTCGCGGAGGAGTCGACCGCTTGGCCGGGGGTGTCGCGGCCGATCTACCTGGGCGGGCTCGGCTTCGGCTTCAAGTGGAACATGGGCTGGATGCACGACACGCTCGACTACTTCCAGCGCGACCCGGTGCACCGCCGCTTCCACCACCACCAGCTCACCTTCAGCCTCATGTACGCGTTCACCGAGAACTTCGTGCTGCCGCTGTCGCACGACGAGGTCGTCCACGGCAAGGGCTCGCTCTACAGCAAGATGGCCGGCGACCGCTGGCAGAAGCTGGCCAACCTGCGCTCGTTGTACGCGTACATGTGGGCGCATCCCGGGAAGAAGCTGCTGTTCATGGGCGGCGAGCTGGCGCAGGAGGTCGAGTGGAGTCACGAGCGCTCGCTGGACTGGCACCTGCTGGAGGACGCCGGCAACGCCGGGGTGCAGGCCGTGGTGCGCGACCTGAACCGGGTGCTTCGCTCCGAGCCGGCGCTGTACGAGCGCGACTTCGACCCGGCCGGCTTCTGGTGGCTCGAGGCGAACGACGCGGGGGCGAACGTGATCGCCTTCGCGCGGGCGTCGAAGGACGGTTCGCGGGTGCTCGTGTGCGCCGCCAACCTGGCGCCGGCGCCGCGCCCGAACTACCGGCTCGGGCTGCCGCGCGCGGGCCGCTGGCGGGAAGCGATCAACACCGACTCGAGCTTCTACGGCGGCACGGACACCGGCAACCTGGGCGGGATCGAGGCGGAGCCGATCGGCTGGCACGAGCAGCCGTTCTCGGCCGAGGTCACGCTGCCGCCGCTCGGCGTCATCTGGCTGGTCCCGGAGTGAGCTTCCCCTTCGAGCGCCCCCTGGGCGCGACGGCCCGTCCGGGGGGCGGGGTGGAGTTCCGCGTGTGGGCGCCCAAGCCGTCGGCGGTCTCCGTGCTCGGTCACGAGCTCCAACCCGCCGGATATGGGGTCTGGGAGGCCGTGATCGACGCCGCCTCCGGCGACGACTACTACGTTCGCCTCGACGGCAGGCGCCACGCCGACCCCATGTCGCGGTGGCAGCCGAAGGGCCTCCGTGGCCCCTCCCGGGTGGTGGATCCCGCTTCCTTCGAGTGGACGGACGCCGGCTGGAACGGGGTGCCGCTCGACGAGCTCGTCCTCTACGAGCTGCACGTCGGGACCTTCACTCCCGAGGGGACCTTCGAGGCGATCATCCCCCACCTCGAGCCGCTGCGCGCGCTCGGCGTCACCGCGATCGAGCTCATGCCTGTGTCGGAGTTCCCGGGCGTGCGGGGGTGGGGCTACGACGGCGTGTTCCTGCGCGCGCCACACCATGCCTACGGCGGTCCTGCCGGGCTCCGCCGGCTGGTGGACGCCGCGCACGCCGCAGGGATCGGCGTGGTGCTCGACCTCGTGCTGAACCACCTCGGCGCCTCCGGCGTTCGCACGATGAAAGCCTTTGGCCCGTATTTCACAGACAAGTACGAGACCGGGTGGGGGAAGGCGATCAACTACGACGACAGCGAGTGCGAGGGAGTACGCCAGTGGGCGCTGCAGAGCGCGGCCGCGCTGGTGCGGGAGTACCACCTCGACGGGCTGCGCCTCGACGCCGTGCACGCGATCGTGGACAACGGCCCGCGCCACCTGCTCGCCGAGCTGGCCGACCGCGTGCACGCCGAGCGGCCGGCCGCGCTCGTGATCGCCGAGAGCAATCGCAACGACCCGCGAACGATCCGGCCGGAGGACGAGGGCGGCCTGGGGCAGGACGCGCAGTGGGCGGACGACTTCCACCACGCGGTCCGCACGCTGCTCACCGGAGAGCGCGAGGGCTACTACCGCGACTTCGGCCGGGTGGAGGACCTGGCGCGCGCGTTCGACCGGCCGTTCGTGTACGACGGGCGCTGGTCCGACGCGCGCCGCCGGCGCGTGGGAGCGCCTGCCGGGGACCGGCCGCCGGAGCAGTTCGTGGTCTGCTCGCAGAACCACGACCAGGTGGGCAACCGGGCGTTCGGGGACCGGCTGCCGCGGCGGGCCCGGCCGCTGGCGGCGTTCTGCACGCTCCTGTCGCCGTTCACGCCGATGTTGTTCATGGGGGAGGAGTGGGGCGAGAACGCCCCCTTTCAGTTCTTCACGGACCACATCGACAAGCGGATCGCGAAGGCGACGCGGGAGGGGCGGCGGAAGGAGTTCGCCGAGTTCGCGGCGTTCGCGGGGGAGGAGGTGCCGGACCCGCAGTCACCGGAGACATTCGAGCGCTCGAAGCTGACGCGCCGGGAGGACCGGCGGCTGGCGGCGCTGTATCGGGAGCTTTTCGAGCTGCGCCTGCAGATGCCGCGGGTCGAGCCGGAGATCGCGTACGACGAGAAGGCGCGCTGGCTGCGCGTGCGGCGCGGGCCGTTCGAGCTGGCGATGAACTTCGCGGCTCGCCGTCGAGAGGTGCCCGTCGCGGGCAGCGAGGTCGTGGTGGCCACGCATGACGCCACGCTCGGCGACGGCCACGTGGCCCTACCGGCACGGGCTGGGGCGGCGGTGCGGTGACGGCGTGGCGCTCCGCATCGGCTCGCGCGCCGCACTGGGCGGTGGTCGCTTGACCGAGGTCTGGCCCGGCAGGCCGTTCCCGCTCGGCGCCACCTGGGACGGCGAGGGCACCAACTTCTCGCTGTTCTCGGAGCACGCCGAGCGAGTCGAGCTCTGCCTGTTCGACGAGAACGACGTCGAGCGCCGCATCGCGCTCCCCGAGCGCACCGCGTTCAACTGGCACGGCTACGCGCCGGGGATCGGCCCCGGGCAGCGCTACGGCTACCGCGTCCACGGCCCGTACGAGCCCGAGGAGGGCCTGCGCTTCAACGCGGCCAAGCTACTCATCGACCCCTACGCCAAGGCGATCGACGGGCGAGTCCGCTGGGACCAGGCCAACGCGTTCCCCTACACCCCCGACGACACCGACAGCGCCGACCTCGAGCGCGACGACGAGGACTCGGCCGACGCCATCCCCCGCTCGGTGGTGGTCGACACGGGCTTCGACTGGGAGGGGGACCGGCCGCCGCGGATCCCCTGGTCCGACGTCGTCATCTACGAGGCCCACGTGCGCGGCTTCACGAAGCTCCACCCCGACGTGCGCGAGGACCTGCGGGGCACCTATGCCGGGCTCGCCTCGGACCCGGCGATCGAGTACCTCACGTCGCTCGGGGTCACCGCCGTCGAGCTGATGCCGGTGCACCACATCGTCGATGAGAGCTTCCTGGTCGACAGCGGGCTGACGAACTACTGGGGCTACAGCTCGATCGGCTACCTGGCCCCGCACGCCGGCTACGCCGCCACCGGCACGCGCGGTGAGCAGGTGCGGGAGTTCAAGGGCATGGTCAAGGCGCTCCACCGCGCCGGCATCGAGGTGATCCTCGACGTGGTCTACAACCACACCTCCGAGGGCAACCACCTCGGTCCGATGCTCTCGTTCAAGGGCGTGGACAACCAGTCCTACTACCGCCTGATGCCGGACGAGCCGCGCGTCTACATGGACTTCACGGGCACGGGCAACAGCCTCAACCCGGTCCACCCGAGCGTGCTCAGGCTGATCATGGACTCGCTGCGCTACTGGGTGGCCGAGTGCCACGTGGACGGCTTCCGCTTCGACCTCGCGTCGGCGCTCGCGCGCGAGTTCTACGACGTGGACCGGCTCTCGGCCTTCTTCGACACGATCCACCAGGACCCGCTGCTCTCTCAGGTGAAGCTGATCGCGGAGCCCTGGGACGTGGGGCCGGGCGGCTACCAGGTGGGGAACTTCCCGGTGCTGTGGACCGAGTGGAACGGGATCTACCGCGACACGATGCGCGACTTCTGGCGCGGCTACTCGAGCGCCGCCGAGTTCGCGCGGCGCTTCACGGGGTCGAGTGACCTGTACGAGCCGGACGGGCGGAGCCCGTTCGCCTCGATCAACTTCGTGACCGCCCACGACGGGTTCACGCTGCGCGACCTCGTGTCCTACAACGAGAAGCACAACGAGGCGAACCTCGAGGGTGGCGTCGACGGGACCGACGACAACCGGAGCTGGAACCACGGGGTCGAGGGGGAGACCGACGATCCGGCGGTGAACACGCTGCGGGAGCGGCAGCAGCGGAACTTCCTGGCGACGCTGCTGCTGTCGCACGGGGTGCCGATGGTTCTGGGCGGCGACGAGTTCTCGCGCACCCAGGGCGGCAACAACAACGCTTGGTGCCAGGACAACGAGATCTCGTGGTTCTCGTGGGACCACGACGAACGGGACCGGCGGCTGCTCGAGTACACGAAGCGGCTGATCCGGCTGAGAGGCGCGCACCCGGTGTTCCGGCGGCGGGCGTTCCTGACGGGAGAGGAGCGCATGGGCTCCGGGCTGCCGGACGCGTGGTGGTTCCGCACGGACGGCCGGCGCATGACGCGCCGCGACTGGGAGCAGCCGGACGGGCACGTCGTGGGCGTGTTCTTGAACGGCGAGGAGATCACGTCACCGGGCGAGCACGGGCAGCGGGTGCTGGACGACTCGTTCATCGTGCTTTTCAACTCGAGCGGCGAGGAGGTGGGCTTCCGCCTGCCGGCGCGCCGGTTCGGGGCGCTGTGGGAGCTCGAGCTGTCGACGGCCGAGCCCGACCTGGACCCGGGCCGGCGGGCGTACCGGACTCGGGAAGAGGTGCGGCTGCCGGAGCGGTCGCTGGTGGTGCTGCGCCGCCTGACATGACCGAGCTTCGCGCGACGTACCGCCTCCAGCTCGGTACCGACCTCGACTTCGCCGCTGCGCGGGAGCTCGTCCCGTATCTGAAGGATCTGGGCGTCAGCCACCTGTACCTGTCGCCCTCGTTCCAGGCGCGGCCGGGCTCCACGCACGGGTACGACGTCACCGATCCGGGGCGCATCTCCGAGGAGCTCGGCGGCGAGCAGGGGTTCCGGGCGCTCGCCGGAGCCGGCCTCGGCGTGATCCTCGACATCGTCCCGAACCACATGGCCGCAGCGGACGAGAACCGCTACTGGGCCGACCCCGAGCTCCGCGACAGGTTCTTCGACATCGACCCCGAGACCGGCCGCTGGCGGCGCTTCTTCGACATCGACCACCTCGCCGCGGTGCGCCAGGAGGATCCGGAGGTCTTCGCCGAGACGCACCGCCTCGCCCTCCGGCTCGTACGCGACGGACTGGTGGACGGCCTGCGCGTCGACCACCCCGACGGTCTCGCCGACCCGTCGGGCTACCTACGCCGCCTGCGCGAAGAGGGGGTGGAGCGCGTCTGGGTCGAGAAGATCCTCGACCCCGGCGAGCCGCTGCGCGACTGGCCGGTCGAGGGGACCGTCGGCTACGAGTTCCTGAACGACGTGGCGGCGCTGTTCGTCGATCCCGCCGGCGAGGAGGCCCTGACCGCTCTCCACCCGGCGCCGTTCGACCCGACCCTCTCCAAACACGAACAGGTCGTCACGACATTCGCACCGGAAGTCGAACGACTGCGACGGCTCTGCGACGCCCCCGACCTGGAACGCGCACTCTCCTCACTGCCGGTCTACAGGACGTACATCCCGCCGGTGGAGGACGCGGACCGCGACGCCCTCGCCGGCAACCCGTCGCGTGAGCTGTTGCTCGGCGGGGAAGCACCCAAGGAGTTCGTCACACGCTTCCAGCAGACCACGCCCGCGGTGATGGCGAAGGGGGTGGAGGACACCGCCTTCTACCGCTACGTGCGCCTCTTGGCGCTGAACGAGGTCGGCGGCGATCCCACCCGCTTCGGGATCTCGGTCGAGACCTTCCACGCGGGCTGCCTCGAGCGGGCCCGGCGCTTCCCGCGCGGCCTGTTGATCACGCAGACGCACGACACCAAGCGGAGCGGCGACGTGCGGGCACGGATAGGCGCGCTGGCAGGGATGGCCGAGGAGTGGGCCTCGCTCGCGACCTCCTGGCGGGCGCTCGTGCCGGCGGCGGGCGGACCGAGCTGGAACGAGGCGTACCTGGTCTTCCAGACCATCGTGGGCGCCTGGCCGGTCGAGCCGGAGCGGCTGGAGGCCTACGTGGAGAAGGCGCTGCGTGAGGCGAAGGTGAACACGAACTGGGTCGAGCCGGACGAGGCCTACGAGCGCTCCGTGCGCGACTGGTGCCGCGCGCTGTACGCGAACAGCGCCTTCGTGGGCGAGCTGGAGCGGTTCGCGGAGCGGGTCGCCCGCCAGGGCGAGCGGTCGGCGCTCGGCCAGACCCTCTTGAAGCTGACAGCCCCGGGCGTGCCGGACGTGTACCAGGGCGACGAGCTGTGGGCGCTGTCGCTGGTGGACCCGGACAACCGCCGTCCCGTGGACTGGAGGCGTCGCCGCGAGGCGCTGGCGGAGCTGCGCGCGGGGGCGGAGCCGACCCGCGAGACGATCAAGATGTTCCTGATCCACCGCGCGCTGGAGCTGCGGGCGAGGCGACCGGAGGCGTTCGCGGGCGGCTACAAGCCCGTGGCCGCGGGCGAGCGCTGCTGCGCCTTCCTGCGCGGGTCCTCGGTGCTCGCCGCCACCGCCATTCGGTCGAGCAGTGAGGGGATTGACCTCGAGATGCCCGGTTCTGCGTCGGGCCGCTGGCGCGACGTCCTCACCGGTGCCGAGCTCGATCTCAGCGGTCACGTGCCATTCGAGCGGATCTCCTTCGGCGACTGGCCGGTGGCCCTGCTGGAGCGCCTCGACCAATAGATTGCCCGCCCGGTATGGGCGCCCGTGCGTTGACCCTCTCGTGGGAGTACCCGCCGATCGTCGAAGGCGGGCTCGCCCGGCACGTTCGCAAGCTCTCCGAGGAGCTCGTCGCCCAGGGCCTCGACGTCCACGTGCTCACCCGCTGCGAGGGCCGGGAGCCCGAGGAGGAGGAGCGCGGCGGGGTGATCGTCCACCGCGTGCCGACCCCGACCCGGCCGACCGACCTCGGCGAGTTCGTCACCTGGATCGAGCACATGAACTCGGACATGCTCGCCACCGGGGTCGAGCTGGGCGACCGCTTCGACTTCGACCTCGTCCACAGCCATGACTGGCTCGTCGCGCGGGCCGGGCACCACCTGTCGCGGCGCTACCGGCGCCCGTGGGTCACCACGATCCACGCCACCGAGTACGGGCGCCACCAGGGCTGGATCGACAAGCACCCGCAGTCGCACATCCACGAGGTGGAGCGCTGGATGGCGCGCCGCGCCGACAGCGTCGTCACCTGCTCCCACTACATGCGCGGCCATGTGGCCGACGTGTACGGCCTCGACGAGGCCAGGCTCTCGGTGATCCCGAACGGAATCGACCCGGCCGAGCTCGTGCCCGTCGACGACCTCGACACCCTACGTGCCCGCTTCGCCGCCCCCGACGAGCGGCTGGTGCTGTTGGTCGGCCGCCTCGTCTACGAGAAGGGCTTCCAGCTGGCGCTGGACGCGCTGCCCGGCCTGATCCGCCGCATGGGCAAGCTGCGCTTCCTGGTCGCCGGGTCGGGCACCCACGAGGAGGAGCTGAAGCGCCAAGCCCGCCGCCTCGGCCTGATGCGCCACGGCACCTTCCTGGGCTGGATCGGCGACGACGTCCTCCATTCGCTCTACCGCATCGCCGACCTCTGCGTGGTCCCCTCGATCTACGAGCCGTTCGGGCTGGTGGCGCTCGAGGCGATGGTGTCGGGCTGCCCGTGCATCGTGGCCGACACCGGCGGCCTCCGCGAGGTCGTCCCCAACGAGGACGTAGGCCTGCGCTTCCGCTCCCGCGACCCCCGCTCACTCGCGAAGATGGTCGAGCGCGTTCTCACCGACGGCGACCTCCGCGACCGCCTCGTGACCGAGGCGAGCGAGCACGTGCTGCGCTTCGACTGGACCGACGTGGCTAGCCAGACGGGCGCGCTGTACGCCGAGCTGATCGAGGCTCCACACGAAAGTCGCCTGTGAGGCAACAAATGTATGGAGCCTCAACGGGGCGGCCCCGACCCACCCCTCATAGCCGCCGTTCGACGGCGCCCACCACCATCTCCCGGGGACCCACAACAGCAGAAGCGCCCACCCGCGCGCCGGCCAGCAGGCACGCTCGCGGCCCCACCCGCACGCCGTCCTCGACCACCACGGGCCGCACCACCGCCGACCGCTCGCCCCGAAGAGCGTCCTCGGCCGTGAGAGCGCGATCGCTCACCATCACCTCGTCGCCAAGCAGGCAGCGCTCGCCGACAGAGATCGACTGAGCGGCGCTCAGCACCGACTCGGGCCCCACCAGCGAGCCGGCTCCGATCCGCACCTCACCGGAGGCGACCACGGTGGAGCGATCCCCGAGCCAGACCCCCGGCCCGAGCACCAGCCGGCCACCACGAGCCAACCGAAGCCGAACGCCACGCCCGACAACGGCCCCCTTCCCCAGCTCAAGCCGCCGGCCCCAGCGCAAGCGCAGGCGGAGAGCACGCAAGCGAAAGCGCAAAGGCGGCGCGCGCCCGTCGGAGAGCCAGCCGGGCAGATCGCTCGGCGCCGGCGTAGGCGGGGCAGCGCTCACCACTCCCGCCCCAAGCAAGTCAGCGCCACGAACCGCCCCGGACTCCCACTGGGCTGTAGCGGAAACGCCAACTCCCCGCTCACAGCCCACAGCTCGGTGTGCCGGTCGCTGACAGCCCACGCGGGCGGCCACCGGCTCACGTCGGCCTCCTCCAGCACCGCCACGAGCGCGTCGGCCAGGGCGGCCCCGCCCCGGGCCCGAACCGGCCGGCGCTGCCGGAACCGCACCACGCAGTGGTGCGACGGAACGATCTCGCGGACCTCCGGATGGTCGAGCCGGGCTACGCGCTGCACATCCCGGAACAATGACGCCATGGCCACAGCGGTGTGCGTAGTCGACATGCTCAACGCCTACGACCACGAGGACGCCGAGCGCCTGACCGCGGACGTCGAACGTGTGGTCGAGCCGATCGCGACCCTCGTCGAGCGAGCCGGGGACGAGGGCGTCGAGATCATCTACATAAACGACAACTACGGCGACTGGAACTCCTCCCAGGAGGAGCTCGCCGAGCGGGCGATGTCCGGCAAGCGGCCCGACCTGGTGGAGCCGATCCTCCCGCCCGACGAGGCCGACTTCGTGATCAAGGCGCGTCACACGATCTTCTACATGACGCCGCTCGAGTACCTGCTCTCGCAGAAGGGGATCGACCACCTCGTGCTCGCCGGCCAGGTGACCGAGCAGTGCATCCTCTACAGCGCGCTCGACGCCTACGTGCGGCACCTGCGAGTGACCGTCCCGCCCGACGGCGTGGCGCACATCCACGAGGACCTGTCGGACGCCGCCCTGAAGATGATGGAGCGCAACATGCGTGCCGAGCTCACGGCGTGCGCCGCGTGCAAACTGGAGGAGTGATGGACCCCGTCGTCATCAAAATCCGCCACAACGGGCCCTACAAGGTCACGGGGCCGGTGAAGCTGATCGACGCGGACGAGCGGGAGTACTACATCGGCGACCGCGGCGAGACGATCGTGCTCTGCCGCTGCGGCCGATCCCAGTCGAAGCCCTTCTGCGACGGCACCCACAAGCAGTCCGGCTTCCGAGCGGGCGAGCGGGCCGTGAGACAATCCGCGTAGATGGAGCACTCGAGCACCCAGCAGGCCTTCATCGAAGCGTCGCCGGAGACGGTCTGGGAGCTGGTCGGCGACCCCAATCGCCACCCGGACTGGTGGCCGGGCATCGTCGAGGTGGAGTGCGCCGACCTGCGCGAGGGCTGCCGCTACCGCGAAGTCGTCAAGGGGTTCTTCAGGCCACAGGAGCACGACATCGTGATCGAACGCCTCGACACCTGCCAGGAGGTCTGCATCTCCTGCCAGGACACCGGCGTGACCACCCGCTTCATTCTCACCGGCGCGCAGGACGGGACCTTCGTGGAGGGGCACTTCTCGATCGAGCCCACAACGGTCGGGACGAAGGTCGTCACCGCCGTTACGGGCCGGCGCTTCATGCGCTCGTGGCTGGAGCGCTCGCTCGAGAATCTGAAGCACGTGGCCGAGCGGGCGCCGGCGCCGCTGTAGCGGGCTCGGTCGTCTCGGCCACGAAGCGCATCAGGGCGGGCGCGCTCGGCGGCGGGTCGAGCGGCAGCTCCGGCGGCTCGTGATCGGCCACCCAGCTCGCCACGATCCGGATCTCGTCCACCTCGTCCACGGGCACCACCGAGCGGCCCGGGGCGCGCGCCAGCGCCGCCGCCGTGCGCTCGACCACCTCGGAGTAGCCCGGCAGCGGCCCCCAGTCGACGAGCCGTCCCTGCACGACCCAGAACGCGTCGTGGCGGTCCTTGACCGGGTGTGAGGCGATCACGAGCCGTGGCGCCGCGTGCGTGGCCCGCAATACGCCCTCGAGTCGCTCGAGCACCCACGAAAGCCGCTCCCGGCGCCGCAGCAGAGCGGCCGCGCGCTCGTAGCGGCGCTCCTGCGAGGCCTCGAGCATGCGCCGGTCGATCTCTGCGATCAGCGCCTCGCCCGCGCCGGGGCGCTCGAAGTGGGAGAGCGCGAGATCGACCTGGCGGCGGTACGCGTTGGGGTCGAGGTCGCCGAGGCAGGGGGAGACGCAGCGCCCCATCTGTCCGTAGGCCGACGGGTGCTCGCGGATCTTGAGACGGCGGCCGCAATGGCGCAGGCGGTAGAGCGAGGTCAGGTGGTCGGCGAGCTCGGTGGCGAGCGGCTTCGAGCCGAGCGGTCCCACGTTCACCGCGTGGCCGGGCGCGGGCTCGGCGGCCACGTCCAGGACTGGGTAGGAAATGTCGAGGCGGCAGCGGAGGTAGCAGTAGCGGTCGGTGCGCTTCAGCTTCTTGTTGCCGCCCGGCTTCCAGGACTTGATCAGGCGGTTCTCCAGGACGAGGGCGCCGAGCTCGGAGTTCGTGGGACGGTAGTCGGCGATGGCGGCCTTGTCGGTCCATCCGGCCGGCGCGCAGAAGTGCGCCCGGGCGCGGGAGCGCAGCGAGACCGACTTGCCGACGTAGAGCGGCCTCCCGCGCTCGTCGCGGAAGATGTAGACGCCGGGGTCGTCGGGAAGCGTGGACAGGTCGGGCCGCTCCGACGGCGGGATGCGCTCGGCCGGCTCGGTCTTGCCGGCGCGCCTGCGGCTGCGCAGCAGGTCGAGGGCGTCCGCGACCGTGTGGGCGTTCGCGCATAGGCGCGGGAAGAGGGCGCAGAACACCCGCGCGCACGTGAGGGCGTCGGGGAGGGCGCGGTGGACCTCGGTGACGTCGATGCCGAGCGAGTCGGCGAGCGGGGCGAGCGAGCGCTTGCGGGAGAGCGGGGCGAGGCGGCGGGCGAGCTGGACGGTGCAGAGCACCGGCGGCTTGGGCCAGTCGAGCCCGCAGCGCTCGAAGGCCTGGCGCAGGACGCGGGAGTCGAAGCGGGCGGAGTGGGCGATGAGGACGCGGCCGTGGAGCAGCTCGTTCAGATCCTCGAGCACCTCCTGAGGCGGCGGCGCGGCGTCCACCATCGCCTGCGTGATGCCGGTGAAGCGCTGGATCCCCCGCGACAGGGGCCGTTCCGTCCGGACCACCGAGTCGAATGTCTCGTGCAGCTCGCCGCCGCCCACGAGGACGGCGCCCACCTCGGTGAGCTCGCAGAGGTCGCCCGCGAGGCCGTTGGTCTCGGTGTCGACGGCGAGGAACTCGGCCCCGGCAACGGGTTGGTCGAGCAGATGCACGAACGACCGATGGAACCTCCCCGGTCGGACGGATTGCAGCGGCCCGCCCGCGTCGGGGGTGAAGCCGTCCTCCCCCCGGCTTAGCCTCGCAACATGGCTCGCTCCGCCACCGTCTACGCCTGCGCCGAGTGCGGGCACGAGAGCCCCAAGTGGCACGGCCGCTGCCCGGGCTGCGGCCAGTGGAACACGCTCGCGGAGGAGGCGCGTGTCGCGCCGGCCGCGGGCGGGCGCAGCGCCGGCACGTCCGCCCCCGGC
>JBKGUS010000176.1:0-12171 GCA_046462295.1 Thermoleophilaceae bacterium
CACGACGCCGACGAAGCCCCACGTCTTACGAGGGTCGTGGGCGGGCCTCAGCTCGAGCACCATCTGGTGCTGGTCCCCCAGGTCGACCCGTTGGATCAGCCGGCCCTCGGACAGGCTCCAGAAGTCGAGGTGATGGCCGAAGCGCTTTCCCAGCAGGTCCTCGGGATTCAGTCCGTCCTCGATCATCGACGGGGTGGCCCACTCGGAGGTGATGGCCACGTCGTCATTCAGATGCCACCAGAGGTCGTATGCGAAGTACTGGTCGCCACGATCGGTCTCCCAGGCGCCGGTGACCTCGAAGGTGTCGTGGTCGATCAGCGCCACGCCACCCGGGCCGTCGCCGCCGTCGGCGGCGCCGAGATTCGACATGAAGATCCCGCCTGGTCCGCAGTGAACAGTGTGGGGGCGGGAGTAGCCGGCCTTCTCGGCGAGCTCCTCGGGCTCGATCGTGCGCACTACCTGCGGCTGCCGTGGATCGGGCCCCGTGTCGAGCACGTAGGTGCGCGACGAGCGCAGGCCCGGCACGATCAGGTAGCGGCGCTCAAGCGCGCCATCGTGGCCCTCGTGGCAGAGGGCGCTGGAGCAGGCGTTCCAGCCGAAGTGATGCAGCTCATTGCCTCCAGTCGGCAGATCCGTCCAGCCGACCACGTCGCCGTAGCTCGGCGACCGCTCGTCGCAGTCGATCACCGTCATGGCGTCGCGCTGCTCGCCAGCCGGGTCGAAGGCCGCGACGTAGGCGAGCCGCTCGGGGGGTGCGGCAATCGCGGCGCCGGGAGACCGATAGAACGTCGGGTCCGTCGTCTCGGGCATGGAAGCTTCCTCCTTAGGGTCGCGAGTCCCTGGCGCCCGATCCTATGCCCACCCGGAAGGCCCTGTCAGCCAGCTCGAGCGAGGTTGTCAGCTGGGTGACATCACACCAAGGAGAGGCGGACCGACCACACGCCGCTTCCTCGCGCCACCGTGTTGTGGCGGTCCTCCGTTCGCAGCTGCTCTCGCATGGGACATGGCGCCGGTCGCGTGCGCCGCTCTCGCGTCAAATGCGAATGCTGCACTGGATTGGCCTTGGCTGCGGCGCAGCGAACGCGGCGCGAGTAACGCCGGAGCAGGACCGTCATGGATCGCGGGATACTGCCGGAGTGTCTGGCAGGAACCGCACAATCGCCCTCGCGTTTCACGAGGCCTACAACGACGTCGACCTCGACGGGGTCTACGAGTTGCTGCATCCGGAGGGGGAGGTCCGGGGCCACGACGGGCGCATCTCGCACGGCCCGGACGAGGCGGTGGCGTCGATGTTGGCGTGGCGCAAGGAATGGAAGTCGTTCGTCGCGCAGCTCGAGGAGTTCACCGACATTGGTGATGATCGAGCGCTCCTTGTTGCACACAGCAAGGGCATCGGCCGAAGCAGCGGTATCGAGATCGAGATGCACGGGAGCGAGATCTGGACCTTTCGCGACGGGCAGGTCGCCGGGATCGCCCTGTATCGAACTCGGGAGGAGGCCCTCAAGGCCGCAGGACTAGAGTGACCCGAGCGCCACCGGTCCGGTTGCAGAAGTCGCCGCGGGTCACGCCGCGCTCGTCGAGGCGCTCTGCGCGAAGGCTTCGGAAGCGGGACGGTCGTCGACCGTCTCTTCGGGGGAGCTGTCGCGTGACCAGGATGGCTTTCGGTCCAGCGCGCCTGCCCAGGGCGACCGCTACCCGCGCGACGCTACCGCGATCCCGAGGACGATGGAGTTTCCGGCGAACCCGCCAGACGAGCGACACTCGTCCGAGGCGGGCGTGCCGAACGCAAGGCTTCGGCGCCTGCTTGCGCGCGAAATGAGGAGCGGAGCCGGTTTCTGGTTCGAGTCCTGCCAACTCCATTCGCATAGGCTTGCTTCCGCCTGGCGGGACTCGCGGCGCCGGGCCTGTTGACGGCCTCTCCGTTCCAGGTCACGCTGTCCGCAACGTGCTGAGCAGCCGGATCGACAACACGTCGTGGACTTAGGCGTCCACCTTCCGCTCATGGAATTCGGGGAGGAGGGGCAGTCGCTCGCACGCCTGCGCTCCGCCGTGGACGCGGCGCGAGACTGCGGTTTCGCGGCGGTTTCCGCAAACGATCACTTTGTCTTCTCCACGCCCTGGCTTGACGGGCCGACGACGCTTGCCGCGGTGGCAGACCGCATGGGCGCGATGGCGGTGGCGACAACCGTCTCGCTTGTCGTTCTGCGCGGCCCGGTTCCCATGGCGAAGATGCTCGCGGCGCTGGACGTACTCACGGAAGGGCGACTCGTGGCCGGGCTTGGACCTGGGTCCTCGAGGAAGGACTACGACGCGCTGGGCATTCCCTTCGAGGAGAGGTGGAAGCGCTTCGATGAGGCGGTGGCGATTCTCCGCGGACTCGTTGGAGGAGACTCGCTTCCGCGCACTGCTCGCTATTACCCGCTGCCGGAAGCGGATCTGAAACCGCTTCCGCGCCGCTCCGCAGGGATTCCGTTGTGGATCGGAAGCTGGGGCTCCAAGGCTGGCCTGCGCCGGGTAGCGCGACTGGCCGATGGGTGGGTTGCCTCGGCCTACAACACGACGCCCGAGCGCTTCGCCGCCGCGCGAGCGAGTCTGGCCGATGAGCTCCACGTGCGGGGTAACAACGCGGAGGGCTTCCCAAACGCGCTGGCGACGATGTGGACCTGGGTCACCGAGAGTCACGCGGAGGCGGATCGAGTCCTGGCCCAGGTTCTTGCTCCACTATTGGGCCGAGACCCGGAAGAGCTGCGAGCGCAGGTCTGCGTCGGTCCGGCCGCCCACTGTGCCCAGCTGCTGTCTCGGTACGCCGAGGCCGGATGCCAGCGCGTGTACCTCTGGCCGCTGGAAGACGAGGCCCGCCAGATTGAGCTCCTCGCTACTGAGGTCGCTCCGAGTGTCCGTGCTAGCGCAGTCCGGCCGCTCTGAGCGCTTCGGCGCGATCGAGATATGTGACGCTCTCGACGCACTTTCCATCCTTGAAGCGCAGAACGTGACCTACCCGAGCTTGCAGCTCGACGCCGCTGGCGCGCCCGCGGCCGTAGGTATCGAGGAATGCGACTACCTCGTCGCCGGCATCGAACAGCTCCTTAAGTTCCTGACGGAAGTCCTCCCACTCCTCCGCAAGCGAGGCGAGATAGTCGCGCACGCCGGCGTGGCCCCGAACGGAGCGGCCGCCGAGTGACGACAGGTGCGGCCGCCATTCGACATCCGGGTGGAGCTCTCCGAGCAAGGCGTCGACATCGCCACGGACCCGAGCGGCGTAGATTCGCTCGGCTGCTTCTACGTTCGCCCGCGACACCGGCCCAAGAGAGATTCCAGCACCCGAATCAGGGGGTTGGGTTCGAGAATCGTCCCATAAGGTCCAGTCCCTGGGCCGGGTTCGAACCGCCCAGACGTCGCTTCCCCTTCGGTGATCGCAGCACTCTCGGCGCGCCGCGGGCTGACTGGTGGATGGGACGAGATCCAGTCTTCTGCCAGGCGCGGCGGTCGGCTCCCACCTCGCTCCCGCCGTTGTGGACAAGCAAGCGTGCGCGCCGGCTGCACCTGACCGCCGGTTCGGACGAGGCTCGACCATGTGAGTTGTAGCGTCGAGGCGCTCGCTTCGCCAGGGCCGAGCGGGAGCGTCCGGATACGCTCCCGCTCTCCTCGATGGCGATAGAGCCGGAGCCCTGCGCTGGCCGACATCATCGGCGCGCGGCGCGTGCGCACGGCGGTGATGATCTCCTCGGGGTCGATTCCCTGCGGGTAGATCGACGTGGTGCCGAGGTTGGCGTGGCCGAGCTGGCGCTGAATGATGTTGAGCGGCACGCCCTCACGCGCGAGCTCGAGCGCACGCGTGTGGCGCAGCTGATGCGGCGCGATCCTGCGCCTGACGCCTGCCTCGGCCGCGAGGCGCCGGAACTCGCTGCGAACGGCGGCGCCCGACCACGGTCGCCCGCGGGTCGGGCCGTCGATGATGCAGAACAGCGGGCCGACCGGCAGCTCTGCCCGTGTCCAGCCACGGCCGTAGCTGTTCCCAGCCCCACTCGTCCATGCCGACCTCGCGGCGGCGCCCGCCCTTCCCGTTGCGTATCAGCAGCGATCCGCGCCGGCAATCGAGGTCGTGCTCGGCGAGCGCGAGCGCTTCCTGGATGCGCAGCCCAGCGCGCCACAAGACGACGATCATCGCTCGCATGCGCCAGCCGTGACGGCTATCGGGAGCGTGACGCATGACCGCCACGATCTCGTCGATCGTCGGCGGGTCTGCCGGGTACCGCATTCCCTTATTCCGCGGTGCGCGGCCGGCGTGGTGGCCGGGCAGGGTCGCCGGCGAGCGACGCCGCCCCGCCGCATCGAACAACACGGTCATCGGACCTCCTCCGATGGGTCAGCAGATACCAGCGCTGCCCTACACAGCCCACAGGGGCCGGGCTACCGCTCGCCGTGAGAAACCGAGCATCTGTCCGGCACCAGATCGGGCATCCCAAGACGACCGGTCCTCGTCCTGGACGGCCGCCGGCCGGACGCGGTCGAGCTCAATCCTTCTCGAAGAGCTGAATCGCCGATCGCCGGTCTGGTACGCGCAGCTTCTTCAGGGTGGCCACGATGTGGGTGCGTACGGTGGCCTGGGAGATGAAGAGCTGGTCGGCGATGTCGGCGGTGCTCAATCCCTTTCGCAGGAGGTTGAGCACCTCCCACTCACGGCTCGTGAGGTGAGCGCCGGGACTCGAAACAGCGATCGGCCGCCGCTTGGCCGCTCGATCGCGAAATTCCTGCAACACGCGAGCGACCATCCGACGCGACATCGCCGCCTCCCCGGCCGCAACACCTTCAAGCGTTGCCCGAAGCGACCGGGCGTCAAGATCCTTGAGAAGGTAGCCGGACGCGCCGGCCTGAAGCGATGCGAACAGATCGTGCTCATCCCGCGAGACCGTGAGCATCACTACCTTCGTCTCCGGAAGCCGAGCCGTGATCTCCCACGCCGCCGCGATGCCGTTCCCGGGCATCCGGATGTCGAGCACACACAGGTCAGGGCGTTCGCGCACGGCCGCGTCAATCGCCGCGGCCGCATCCGGAACCGCCGCGCGGACGACGAAGGCCGCGCTCTCCTCTAGAGCAGCGCGTATGTCGGCCCGCGTCGGAGCGTGGTCGTCGGCGACGAGAACGCGGATCGGACCACTCACTGCAGGAGCACCTCGATTTCGGTTCCCTCTCCCGGGGCAGACGTGAGGCGGAACTGAGCGTCGAGTACCCGTGCTCGCTCCCTCATGCCGATGAGGCCGAATCGCTCGTTCGAATCGGTGACGTCCGGCTCGAACCCGAGACCGTTGTCCGCGACCCTCATCCGGGTCCGTGAACCGTTCGAGAGTTCCACCCGTACGACAGGCGCGCGCCCGTGCCGGGCGGCATTCAGAACGGCCTCGCGCGCGATGCGAATGAGCTGCTCACGGGTCATCGGGTCGACACGTACATTTGGTTGCAGGTCGAGGACCAGCTTCTGCCCGAAGCGATCGGCGACTTCTTCCACTGCCTGCGCGAGCGCAATGTCAAGAGGCTCGTCGAGGGGCTTGGTGAGCGCGGCGATGGCGCGCCTCGCATCGGCGAGCGCTCTCTCGGCGGCGTCGGCGACCGGACGACCGCTGCCGTCCAAGTCTTCGGCGCGCCTGGCGCGTCGCAGGATGAACGCGAGCTCCTGCGCGACGCCGTCGTGGAGGTCCCGCGCGATGCGGCGCCGCTCCTCGAGAACTGCAACCGCGGCGAGGCTTCTCCAGTACCGGCCGATCTCACCTGCCGCTCCAGCGAGGAGAACTAGGTTCGCCGCGAGGCGTATCACGTCGCCCGTGTAGACCCAACGCGAGAAGAGCGACGGAAACAGAAAGTAGTGAAGTGCGGCGACCGCGGCGAGGACCGATCCGATCGAGAACCAGCGCAGAAGCTCATCGTCGCTGCGCTGTGCTCGGCGAATGAAGCCGACGGCGGCGACGGAGTAGAGCACCGCCAGCTGGAGCTGGACGGCGAGGAGAGCCGGGTGCCCGGAGAGTTGCGGCCGACCGAGCGCCTCGGGCGGAGAGAGAGTCGGGTCCAAGCCGGCCGGAAGGTCGTCCGCAAAGAGCCCGACGAAGACTCCGATCGCAGCGAGCAGAAGCGCTTCGAAGCCGAGCAGGACCAGCGCCGATCTGCGCGGGTTCCGGAGTCTCGTGGCTGGGATGAACGCGGCGCACGCGAGGAAGAGCGCTCCGAGCAGCCGGCCGATCAGGGGGGCCCAAGTAGGAAAGCGCCCCATGGCGACTTCCGAGGCATTGGGGAAGGTCGAGAACAGCAGGGTGGAAGCGGAGACGAGACCGAGGCCGCCGGCGAGCACGAGATCGTCCAGGCGGCCGCTCTCACGGAATCGCCCGAATACGAGATACGCGGCGAGTAGCGCGACGAGCCCGGCCCCCGTCTCGAGGACCAGGTGTAGCGACGGGGCGCTGTAGGCAAACCGAACCGCCGAGCTGAAGCTGACCACCAGGGTGGCCGCCACCCCAAGGACGGCAGTTACTACGACAGCGCGTGCGCCATGCCGACCCGGATCAGAGCCGCGCTGAAGCCCAGGACACACGATTCCTCATAGAGCCTCCTTAGAGGCAAATGCACGGGATCGGGCCAGCGAGCCCGTGCGATCCGAGATCCACGGCTTCTAGTAGAAGCGAATAACCCGCAATTTGCAGGCTTCCGGGACACCAAAGCTCGCAAAATGCGGGAAAACTGACGTACGGAGGCGGCCATTCCCGCCGCTCCGGCATCGGGCCCACCGCGCGAGTGGTCAAGGCGTGCGAGGACTCGAGCTACTGGAGGCGGAGGGTCGTCGACGGCCCTAGAAGACCGCCGGGTGGGACGACCGAATGATCACAGGTGGCCTCGCCGCGTGGAGATATCTCAACGCTTGGTGCCGCGTGCCCTTCTGGCGCGCGGGGTGTTGAGAGATCTGCACGCGTGGACGCTTGACCTCCTTCCGCGCCTCGCCTCACGATAGGCCGGAAATGCGTACTCGGCCCCGCCAGTCTTCCCGCCGGCGCACCCCTCCGACCTCGCAAGCGATGGGCTCCACCCCGGATGCGTCTGCACCGTCCCGGGGTGGAGCCGCTACGCATTCCAGTCCCCGACGCGAGCTTGCAGCTCCACCGCGAAGGGAGGTGAAACGCGCACAGACACTCTATGCCACGTAGGGGGAAGTTGTGGCTGGCTAGCTAGCCAGCCGCTGCTGATCGCAGGCCGGCCTGGAAGACCGGTAAGCGAACTTCCCCGGCTCAAGCGGACAAAGGACTGATCCCGAAGGAGGGATACGCATGAAGCGCTATCTCCTGCTATCTGCGGTAGCGATTGCCGTGCTGGCGTTCCCCAGTGCGGCATCCGCGCAAAGCGGCCATTTTGTCGGCACGCCGACATGCACCGACAGGGGAACCTTCGTCGAGTGCACCGGCAAGGTCGCCGGTCTGGGAGGGACCACCTTCCGGATTGACGTCTCAGCGACCGGCGTCGCGGACGTGACCTGCACCAACCCGGGCGGAAACGTTGCGCCGGGTCAGAGCTTCTCGTTCGCGGGCGCAGGGAGCACCGGCGACCAACTCACGCCGAGGAACGGCCAGTTCCGATTCAGGGTCGAGACGATTGCACCGACTGCGCCGCCGGGCTCATGCCCGAACCGGATGTGGACGGCGACCGTCACGGATGTGCGTTTCACGGACGCCACGCTCACGCTCCGCGAGAACGGCACGGTTTCGGACACGATCACCGTTCCCGTCTCGTAACGGGAGCATCATCCAGCGGATGAGGAGAAGCGGAGAAGCCCCGCCTAGCGGGGCTTCTCCTCGCATACATGGGAATCCGACACTCTGGGCTACCTGCCGCTGATGGACGACCGTGCCCAGTGCCGCGATCACGCGAAAGGAGCAGTCGCTCCCGGCGCCGGGTCGCGTCTCTCTGCTGCATGTAAATTCGCCGCGGCTTAGGTTCCCGAGGCGGTCAGTCTAAGCGGCGCTCACCTCCTCGTCGGTCGTTGGTTCGCTTCCTGTGTATCTCATTCGACGCAGGCGTTGGCGGTCGTGCTGGCTGAACCTGACGCCGTTCTTGGTGTGGGTGATGTAGAAGTCGAGGACAGCCCAGACGAGCGTGAGGCAGCTGGTCTCGCCGGGGAGCGGCCAATCACCTTGGTGCGGCGTTTGACTCGGCGAGCGAGCGCTCGAGCAGGTTCGTGCTGCGCCACCTGCGGCGGTGTCTGGTCGGGGAGCGCAGGTGCACGACGAGCGCGTGAGGTCGTCGGCGAGGCACTTCGCCGCGGCGGTGTATCGCAATGCGCGATTAGCGCACACGCGCTGTCCGCCGACGACGTCGGCCTCGCGCGGACGCGGCTCGTCAGTGGCCGGTCGCGCGCGCCGTTCGCGCGGACTCTCGGCTGAGCGCGAGCGCGGTCGCGAGAGCGCGGGCGAGCTCGTCGCGACCGGCCGGGCCGCGTGCGCGCCAGGCGACCACGCCGTCGGGGCGTACGAGCGTCGCCTCCCTGGCCGACAAGCCGTAGACGTCGGCGAACGTCTCGGCGTCGATGACGTGCGACGTCGCCCCGGGTGGCGCCCAGTCGTCGACGGCATCCCCCGTAGGGCGCAACACGACGAACTGCGAGCCGAAGAGGTCGAGCGTCGAGCCGCCGCCGGTGAGCATGACGTGTGGGGCCCGGGTGCCCGGTCGACCGTCGAGGGCGGAAGGTGGCAGGTGCAGGACGCCATCGTCGTCGTCCTCGCTGAGGATCGCCTCGGAGCGCATGACGAGCCCGATTTCGAGCTCGATGTCGGGGATCGGCGGCTCGACGCCCTCCGTACCGCGCTCCGGTACGACGCGTGTGGCGTAGCGCGTATAGGCCTGCTGGACGGTCAGCCGGCTCAGCGGCAGGCGCTCGGCCTCGTAGCTGTCGAGCAGGGCCGGCCCGGCGTCGCCCCTGATGACTGCAGCAAGCTTCCATGCGAGGTTGAGCGCGTCCTGGACGCCGGTGTTGCCGCCGAAGCCGCCGTTCGGCGGCACCACGTGCGCCGCGTCGCCCGCGAGAAACACACGGCCCTCGCGAAGCCGCTCGGCCCAGTTCGCCTCGGCCTGCCAGTTGGCGACGTGCACGATCTCCATCGGCATGTCCGTCCCGATCGCGGTGCGCAGGAACTCCAGCGCCCGCTCCTCGGTCAAGCCCGACTGCACGTCGATCGCCGAGTCCTGCGTGACGTCCTCACCGACCGTGTTGATGACGAGGAAGCCTTTGCCCCCAGTTCGGTCGAGCCGGAAGAACCCGCGCAGCTGCGGATTGTGCACGTAGAACACGCCCTGGTTGCGATCGCGCAGCAACTCGGCGCAATCGGCGCGGAAGTAGATGGTGATGCTTCGCGAGAGCTGTCCGTAGCCGCGCATGCCGATCCCCAACCGGCCGCGCATGGGGCTGCGATTGCCGTCCGCGGCGACGACATAGTGTGCTCGGACCTCGCGCTCGTCGCCGGAGTCGAGGTCGCGGAGCGTGACCGTCACGCCGCTGTCGTCCTGCTCAAGGGCGACTGCCTCCGTACGGTTGCACACCGTCGCCCCGAGCTCGAGCGCGCGCTCGCGCAGCAGCGGCTCGAGCACGTCCTGGTTGATGAAGACACGCCGCGTCGGGCTGAACCCCTCGGCGCCCTCGTTCAGCTCTTCGACGTAGGTAGCGAGCTCGCGACCCGCGAGCGACTCGACCGCGACGATGCCGCCTGTCGGGCTGTACATCTCCAGCGATTTCGCGCGCACCCGGTCCTCGAGCCCGACTTGGCGAAACACCTCCATCGTCCGAAGCTGGAAGTGGCCCGCTCGCGGGTGGATCGCAGTGCCTGCATGGCGCTCGACTGACAACGACGGCATTCCGTGGTGGCCGAGCAGCATGGCGGTCGTCAGCCCCACCAGGCTGCCGCCGACGATCAAGACGGGGACTTCCTCGTCGGTCATGACGCGACACTAGCCGTGCCGGCTACCACGTACCAACGAAATCTGGGCCCGGCACGCCCACTGGGACCTGATCGACCAAGCGGCCGCGCTGCTCGACTGACGTCCGGCGGTCTCGACGAGTGCACGCGGGTCCGCGTGGGCGGCGGGCGAATACCGCAGGGGACGCCAACGGCGACGGTGTTCGGTATCACTTGACAGTGGTCAAAGGCGCCTGCCAGCATGGGCTTGGCACCGGGCGTGGAGCCCACGGCGTCGGCCGGGGGGAGTCGGCCCGGGGAGGTCGAGACGAAGGAACGGTGACGGGGGCGGAGACGGCTACCGACGCGACAAGCGACGACCGCGGCGAAACGAGTCCGGGGGCAGGGTTCCCATGGGATTGAGCTCGCAGCGGGCGGCGGCAGTGGAGCGCATGAAGGCCTCGAAGGTCATCAGCGGAGCGTCGCGAGCCCCGGAGTCCGTGAACGGGGCACACGCGCTGGCGGAGGGGTTGAGCGTTGCGGTGCTGCTCGGTCCCGCCGACGGTTCGATTCACATGGAGCTCGCGATCAGCGAGCTTCGCCCGGGTGGCCGAATTCAGGGGCACATTCACCCGTTCGAGGAGTCTTTCTTCCTTCTCTCCGGCAGCGTGGTGTTGACCCTCGCTGGCCAGACCTACCGTCTGCGGCAGAACGACTTCGGCTTTGCACCGATCGGCATCGCGCACAGCTGGCACAACGCCGGTAGCGAGCCGGCTCGATGGCTTCGCGTCCGGGCGCCGCAGCCGCGTCCCATCGGGGAGGCCGTCGGAACGTACCCGGCGCCGCGAGCGTTCGGTGTCGATTCGGCGACCAACCTCGGAGCCGACGCGCGTCCGGTGGACGAGTTGGACCCCTTCGTCCGCTTCATGGGGCACTTCTCGGAGGAGGACATGCCCGCCCCCGGACCGCTTTCGATGCCCGGCTATCACGGTCACAACGTCCGCGGCGTGTCGATCCGGATGATGGTGGACGAGGTCCTAGGTGCACGCCACCACACGCTCTTCATGGTCGAGTTCACCCCGTCGACCGGCGAGATGCCCGGAGCCAAGGAACACTTCCACCCCTTCGAGGAGGCGTTCTTCTTCGTCAGCGGCTCGGCACAGGCCAACCTCGCTGGTGAAGAGCAGGATGTCCGGACGGGCGATTTGCTCTTCTTGGGGGTGAACGCGTCACACGGCATCCGAAACACCGGAAGCGACCCGGTCCGCTGGATCGAGGTCCAGGCACCGAAGCCGCCGCCCTCGGATGGGTTCTTCTTCGAGGACGACTGGCGGATTGCTGATGCGGACCGGCAGCGCGCGGGCGAGGACAGCGTGATCACGAGGACCGGCGCGCGGTTGAGCAGGACCGGCGAGGGGGTCGAGGAGGACTGAAGCTTGGCTGAGGTCGAGTTCAGGCAGGCGATCCGGGAGGCGCTCGACGAGGAGCTCGAACGTGACCCGAGCGTGGTGTTCTTCGGCGAGGACATCGCCGCCGCCGGAGGCGTGTTCGCGGTGACGCCCGGACTCCAGGAGAAGTACGGTCGAGAGCGCGTCTTCGATACTCCGATCTCCGAGCTGGCACTCGCCGGTACCGCCTTCGGAAGCGCCGTGTGCGGGCTGCGTCCGGTGGTGGAGTCATGTTCGCTGACTTCATCCCCCTGGTGATGGACAGCCTCGTGAACCAGTCGGCCAAGTACTGGTTTCTGTCGAACGAGCAGGCCAGCGTCCCGCTCGTCATCCGCACGGCTGCGGGCGCGGGCGGGCGCTTCGGGGCGGTCCATTCCCAGATCGCGGTCTCCTGGCTGGATAGCGTCCCTGGCCTCAAGATCGTTTGTCCGGCGACACCCGGGGACGCGAAGGGCCTGTTGAAGTCCGCCGTCCGCGACGACAACCCGGTGCTGTTTGTCGAGCACAAGCGGCTCTACGCTCTCAAGGGCGAGGTCGGGAATGACCCGGTGCCGATCGGCCGGGCCGCCGTCGCCCGTCGTGGGCGCGACCTGACCATCGTTACGGCGCTAAAGGGTGTGCACGACAGCTTGGCCGCGGCAAAGACACTCGCGGATCGGGGCATCGAGGCGGAGGTGATCGACCTCAGGACGATTCGCCCCTTGGACGTCGAGACCGTCCTTGACTCGGTCAGGAGGACAAACCGGGTGCTCGCCGTGGAGGAAGGACCCGACCATGGCTGGGCGGGAGAGGTGCTCGCG
>JBKGUS010000177.1:0-4282 GCA_046462295.1 Thermoleophilaceae bacterium
GCCGAGCTGGCCGCCGCGGCCGGGGTCGAGCTGAGCGAGCGAGAGCGCGACCGGGAGCGCGTCGGGGCGTGAGGGACAAGCTGGCGGAGCGGGCCCGGGAGCTCGGCCTCGATATGCGCGTCCAGCGCCTGACCACGTCCACACGCACGGTGAAGGACGCGGCCGAGGCGGTCGGCTGCGACGAGGCCGAGATCGCCAAGGCGATCGTGTTCGTGGCGGACGGCGACCCCGTGCTCTGCGTCGCGAGCGGGCGCCACAGGATCGACCCCGACAAGGTCGCCGACGCGCTCGACGTCGCCGAGGTGCGCATGGCGGCCGCGGACGAGGTGCGGGCCGCCACCGGCTTCGCGATCGGCGGCGTGCCGCCGTTCGGACACGACCTGCCCGTCCTGTTCGACGAGTCGCTCATGGAGCACGAGCGCATCTGGGCGGCGGCGGGCGACCCCCACAGCCTGTTCTGCATCGAGCCGCGCACGCTGGCCGACTCGATCCGCGCGCGCGTGGTCGCCGTCGGCGCCTAGGGATCCGCCCGCAGCTGCGGGAAGCTCGTGCCAAAGCCCGGGAACGGGCCCTGGGCCACGCAGCCCGGCCGCGCGACGTCACGCCCTTCGGTGCGGAACGCGAACTGCTTGATCAGCGGCTGCAGCTGCGGCGGGTCGGACGCCTCGGGCGGCAGCGGGCCGCCGTTCGCGCACGACCGCGTGTCGTACACCGGCAGGCCGCTTGCCAGCCGCTCCAGCCAGCCCGGCACCGAAATCGTCACCGCCGGTGTCTCGCGGCGCACGTTCTACGAGCACTCCAAGAACAAGGAGGACGCGTTCCTCGCCGCCTACGACGCTGTCCTCCTGCAGCTCCTCTCCACCGTGCGGGCCGCCATCGAGACGGAGCAGACGTTCTCGGCCCGCATGTGCGCCGGGGCTGAGGGCCTTTCTCGACTTCCTCGCGCGCGAGCCGGCCTTCGCGCGGATGTGCATCGTGGAGGCGCTGGCGGCGAGGCCCGAGGCGATCGCGCGGCGCAAGCGCACAGGAAGACGAGCGAGTTGATGCCCATCACCTCGAGCGCGTCGATCTCGTCCGAGATCCGCATCGCGCCGATCTCCGCCACCAGGCCCGTGCCCACCTTCGCCGACATCATGTAGCCGAACGCGTAGGGGAGCACCTCGCGCAGGTCGCACCACGAGCCGAAGAAGCCCGCGTACGCCGGCGAGCCGAGCGAGCGGTTGAAGTAAGCGCCCGCGATGCCGCACTGGAGGCCGAGGATGAAGGCAAGGCCCCAGGATGATCGCGGTGACGTTGGGCCCGATCTCGCGGATGGCGGCGAGGACGAAGAAGCCCCCTACCCGCCGTAGGGATAGGGCGGCCGCAGCGTGGAGAGAACCGTCTTGCCGGTGAGGACCATCATGTCCCCGACCTGCTCGAGGAGGTTCTTGGGTGGCAGCAGGACCCAATCGGGAACGGACCGGACGCCTGCCGGGCTCCTCGCCTGGCTCGCCATAGGACGGCATCATATAGAGCCGCCTATGTATCTAGGCATGCGACCGGTGCCTCACTCGTGCAGGTAGCGATCCATGTCTGCGGCAAGGTCGGTCGGCCCATCGTCGGAGAACCCGATGGCCGTAGGCCGCGGTCGTTCCGCAGCGTGGCCAGCCGAGCGAGCCCGCGCCTCACGAATTCGGCCCTGGAGGGGCCTTCCTCGGCGCCGCAGCGCGCGAGGGCTCGATCCACATCCTCGTCCAAGTGCAGGCTGTTCTTCTTCATCGCAAGACTGGGCAACAGCAAGTCTCATAGTCCAGCCAGTCCAGTCCGAGGGCAAGAACGGCATCTTCCAGGTCGACGCAGCGCGGTCGCCCTTCGGTCCTGACCGCACTCGCTACGCGTCCAGCCATGCGGCGCTGTTTTGCGACGTGGAGTCGGGCGACGGTCAGCTTCACTCGTCGGTGAGCTCCAACACGGCGAACCCCTCACGTCGCGCTGCGTCGCTCAGCCGGTCGTCAAGCGAGACGACGTCGAGCGAGGCCGGCTGCCCTTCGGAGCCGACGGTCGCGGCTGCCAATTGCAACGCGTCGGCCGTGCGCAGACTGTGAACGCGCAGCGCTCGCCTGGCCGCCCTTCGCACGCTTTCCACCGGCTGGACCTCGTGCCATCCGCCGGCGAGCGCTTCCAGACGTTGCAGAGCCACCAGCGTGGCGTCTGATGCAAGATCGCCCTGGCGCTCCAACCTCGCGATCGCCGAGACGCATTCGAGTTCCGTCGCCCACCAGACGAGCATCGTCGGATCCTCCTCCAGAGCGGCTCGGACGGCGTCGGTGGCCGGCTCGTCGACGAGCAGTGGAACGACCGCGGAGCTGTCCCAGAACATCAACGGCCCGCGCGCCTCTCCTCGATGACTGCCTGAACCCCGCTCGCGCCGCGGCGTAGGCGTGGAGGCCGCTCCGAGAGCACCTGCTTCGGCAGCGCGGTCTTCGCGGCACGGACCGCACCAGTCCTTTCCAGGCGCGCCAGCCGGCCCGCGCTGTCTCCCTCGAGCGTGACCGCCGACTCCAGCCTTGCGACCGGTACCCCCCGATCCACGATCAGCACCGATTCCCCGCTGCGCACATGATCGAGAAGTGCGCTGAGCCGATTCTTCGCCTCTGTTATTGTGGCTACGCGCATATAGCTAGAATAGGCAGATTAAGGCGGCTAGACAAGCGTGTTTAGCCGGAGGGCCTGCCTCTACGAGCCGACCCTGGCGCGTCAGCGAGCCGGCGACGGCATCGCCGGCTCGAATACCTCGATCAGCCCGTCCAGCCGTTCCCGGAGCGAGTCGGCGTCGCCCTGCTCGAGCTCTTCGCCCGACACGTGGTGGCCGGCGCCCACGAACATCTCCATCCGCACCTCGGGGAGGACCTCGTCGCCTTCGGAGCTGCGATGGTCGGTCAGCATCTCGATGTAGCGCCGGCGGCCCGCCAGGCGGCTGGCTCGCAGCATCGGCAGGTTGCTCCGCCACGCCTCCACCACGCAGAAGCGCGCCAGGTCCGGCTGCTCGTCGAAAGCCTCGACCGTGGCCGCAGCCGCGGCGTGGAGGCGGTCCTGCCACGACCCCTCGTCGTACGACCCCTCGTCGTCCATGGCGCGCGAGGCCACGTCGCGGAAGTGCGCGGTGCTCTCGTCGTATGCGGCGCTGAGGCAGTGGTCGAGCGTCGGGTAGTGGCTCGCAGCCTCGTCAGCCGCCATCCCGGCCTCGGCCGCGATCCCCTCGATCGTCACGGATTGGATGCCTCGCTGCAGGGACAGAGAGACCGCGGCGGCCCTCAGCGAGCCGCAGGTTGCGCAGCCAGGAGCGGCGCACGGTGACGTGTCGTTCGACGTCTCCAACTCTCCTCGCCGGCCCCCCTGTGGGCGCCCCGCACCCATGGCCGGCGACCCTATCCAATCGGCCTCCGAGACACAAGGCGTTTTTGGCGTCTTGGAAGGCGACAGATCGGGCGGAGACGTGTATGTTTTCCCTTGTGCCCCGAGGTGACCGGACTCGCCGTCGGGAGCCACATCAGCTCCCCCCAGGGCGGCACGGGCTGCCCGCTGCGTTCGTGGCGCAGAATCAGCGCGAGCGGATCCTCGCCGCCGTCGCCGACGTCTGCAGCGTCGCCGGCTACGCGGAGATGTCGGTGGAGGACGTGATCGTCACCGCCGGCGTGTCTCGCCGCACCTTCTACGAGCACTTCAAGAACAAGGAGGACGCGTTCCTCGCCGCCTATGACGCGGTGGTCGCCCAGCTGCTCGTGGCCGTCCAGGCGGCCTACGAGAAGGAGGAGGGCTTCGCCGCCCGGGTGCGAGCCGGGCTCGCGGCCTTCCTCGAGTTCCTCGCGCGCGAGCCCGCCTTCGCACGCATGTGCATCGTGGAAGCCTTGGCCGCCGGCCCGGACGCGATCGCCCGCCGCAACAGCGCGATGGCGGCCTTCGCCGACCTGATCGAGGAGAACGCACGCGTGCTCGGCACGCCGATCGAGCCCCAGCCGATCACCGCCGAGACGATCGTGGGCGGGATATACGAGGTCGTCTACACGCGCATCGTGCGGGGCGACATCCGGCAGCTCCCGGAGTTGCTGCCCGACCTCACATACTGCGCGCTCCTCCCCTATCTCGGGGCTGAGCCGGCGGGCGCCGAGCGGGGCCTGATCGCGTCGCAGTAGGTCCCGCCGTACGGCGAAAGCCGTACGGCCATCCTCCCATGGCGTTTTGCAGACGATGGTGTTTAGGGTATTCCGTCTGGCAAGGTCTATTACCTACTTAAGGAGGGGAG
>JBKGUS010000178.1:0-2797 GCA_046462295.1 Thermoleophilaceae bacterium
CGCCTCGCGTGAGGCCGCCGGCGGCGCGCTCGCCTTCCACACCGCCGGCGCCTGCCGCGGGCCCGGCGGCCATGCGCGCGCGCGGTCCCCGGGTCGCATCGCCGCGGCTGCGCTCATCGCGGTGCACGGAGGCGTCCGAAGCTCGGTCGCCTGACAGCGGCGCCCGGTTCGCCATGGCGGACCGCGTGTTCGCTTGGCTCACGAGGAGCGGGTCGAGTCCGTCGTTGCTCGCCCGGCCGGGCGCGCCCCGGAACGCCACGATGGCGCTCCCCACCATGAGCAGCAGCAGGAAGGAGGCGATCAGGACCCCGGACGTGCCGAGGCCGGCGATGTAAGCCCGTGAGGCCTTCACTGGGGTACTCCCTGGAGGGGATCGGCTGCCGAGAAGCAGCCTGACACGTGGGTACCCCGGAAAGGCCCCGCGCTGAACCCTTCGCCCGGTCCGTGCGACCTTTTCCGAACCCGCCGAATAACTGAGAATGGTTCTCGTTAGGCTTTCGGCCGTGCCGTCGCCGCTCGACCTCGCCGACCTCCCCTTCCTGCGCGAGGCACTCTTCGAAGTGATCCTCCTCGGCGCCGCCGGGGGCCTGCTCAGCGCCTGGGTGGTGCTCCGGCGGCTCGCCTTCTTCTCGCACGCGGCCGGCTCGGCGACCTTTCCCGGACTGGTGGTCGCCGACGCCTCGGGGGTGAGCCCGACGCTCGCCGGACTCGCGGTCGCGCTCGGCTATGCCGGGGGCGTCGAGCGGACGGGCCGCGCGGGACGCGAGCCCGGCGAGGCCACCGCCCTGCTGCTCGTGGCGGCGCTGGCCGGCGGGGTGGTGCTGGCGAGCGACGTGTTCGAGTCGGGCGCGGCGGTCGACCGCCTGCTGTTCGGGAGCCTGCTCGGACTGGGGCCCGCGGACCTCGCGCTGTCGGCGGCCGCGGTGGTGCTCGCCGCGCTCGCCACCGCCGCGCTTGGAAGGACCTGGTCCGCGATCGCCTTCGACCCCGACTCCGCGCCGGCGCTCGGCCTTCCGGCCCGCACCGCCGACCTGATGCTGCTGGCCCTGGTCGCCGTGGCCGCGGTGGCCGCGATTCCCGCGGTGGGCGCGCTGCTCGTGACCGCCGTCTACGTGCTGCCCGGAGCGGCAGCGCGGCTCGTGTCGAGGACGGTGCCGGCGCTGCTCGCGTGGTCGGTGGCGCTCGCGCTCGCCGAGGGCCTGACGGGCCTGTACGTGGCCTACTGGCTCGACCTGCCGCCGGGCCCGCCGGTGGCGGTGCTCGGCGCCGCGGTGTATGCGGTGCTGGCGCTGGGGACCGCCGCGCGATGACCGCCCCGGCCGTACTCGCCCAGGACCTCTCCGCCGGCTACGGCGGCCCGCCCGTCCTGCGCGGCGTCTCCTTCGCCGTCGACCCCGGACGCACCGTCTGCGTGCTCGGCCCGAACGGCGGTGGCAAGACAACGCTGTTCCGCGCACTCCTCGGCGAGCTCGAGCCGGACTCCGGAGCGGTCCGCGTCGCGGGACGCCCCGCCTACGTCGCCCAGACCGAGCGCACCCGGCTCGACTTCCCCGTCGACGCCCTCGACGTAGCCCTCATGGGCACCCTCGCCCGCGGCCGTTGGTGGCTCCCGCCGGGGCGGGCGGACCGCCAGGCGGCCCGGGCCGCCCTCGACCGCGTCGGCCTCGGCGACCAGGCCGCCGCGCCCTTCGGCGAGCTCTCCGGCGGCCAGCGCCAGCGCGCCCTCCTCGCCCGGGCCCTCGTGCAGGACGCTCGCGTGCTGCTACTCGACGAGCCGCTCTCCGGCGTCGACCCCGCCAGCGCCGCGCTGATCGACCGCGTCTTCGCCGAGTTGCGCGGCGAGGAACGCACGCTGCTCATATCAAGCCACGACGTCGAGAGCGCCCGCGGGTTCGATCTCGTGCTGTGCCTCCACGGCCGCCAGGTCGCCTTCGGCCCGCCCGGCGAGGTGCTCGACCGCGCCACCCTCGAGGCCACCTACGGCCGCGAGCTCATCGTGCTCGACGAAGCGGGGTCCGCCCGCGCCGTCACGGTCCACCATCACGAGCACGGGAACGAGCCATGAGCGGCATCGAGCTGCGCGCCATGCTCGAGCTGGTCATGGCCGGCGGCTTCTGCGGCGCGCTCAGCTTCTGGGTCGTGAGCGAGCGGCTCGCGTACGGAGCCGAGTCGCTGTCGCACGGCCTCCTGCCGGGGCTCGTGCTCGCCGGCCTGGCGGACGCCCCGCTGCTGCTCGGCGCCGCGGGCGGCGCCGTCGTGGCCGCCGCACTGATCGCCCTCGCCGCGCGTGATCCGCGCGCCGGAACCGACACGGGCACCGCCGTGGCGGTCACGGGGCTGGTCGGGCTCGGGTCGCTGCTCGCGCTGGCGCCCGACGCGCCGCAGCGTCTCGAGGAGCTCCTGTTCGGCGACCCCCTGGGGGTGACCAGCGGCGACCTGATCGCCGCCGGCCTGCTGGTGGCCGCCGGCGGGGCCGCGCTGGTGGCGCTGCACCGCCCACTCGTGGCGAGCTCCTTCGACACGGCGGGCGCGGCGGCGCTGGGGCTTCGCCCGGCACTGGTCCGCTTCGCGCTGCTCGGACTGATGGCGGCGGCGATCGCGGTGGCGGTCCAGGGTCTCGGGGCGCTGCTCGTGCTGGCCGTGCTGGTGGCACCGGCGGCGGCGGTGCGGGGATACGCCCGCAGCCCCGCCGCTGCGATCGTCGCGGGCGCGGCGGTGGCGAGCGCCGCGGGCATCGCTGGGATCCAGCTCTCGTCGCTGGCCGGCACGGCGACCGGGGCGTCGGTCGCGCTCGTGC
>JBKGUS010000179.1:0-14599 GCA_046462295.1 Thermoleophilaceae bacterium
CGCCGGTCTCGGCGATGCGCAGGTCGAGGGGATCCTCGGGATGTCCACGGGCCTGCGCGAGGACTTCGTGCCGGAAGACCCGCGCAGCATCCTCACGACAACGCCGACGACACTTGCGTCGTGGGCGCACGAGCACCTTGCCACACCACAGTGATCGGGCGACTCATTCAACCCCGCTCCCTGCATGGCCGGACCAATCCCCGCGGACCGCTTCGCTGGTCGGCGGGCTACTCGCGCATGCGCCGTTCGATCCAGCGGGCGCCGACAGTGTCGGTGAGCCCGTGCGCGGCGATCGAAGCCAGGATCACGAACGCGGCGACGTCGAATACGGCCGAGCGATCGGGCGCCTCGGACTTGAGGACGAAGAGCGCGAACAGCATCGAGGCGACGCCCTTCGGGCCGAACCAGGCCATGAACAGCTTCTGCGTACGCGGCAGACCGGTCCGGGCGAGTGACAGCAGCAGCGCTGCCGGTCGCGCGACCAGCAGCACGAGCGGGATGAAGGCGGCGAGCGCCCAAACCGAGCCGTCGTAGCCGGTGGCGACGATCAGCGCGCCGAACACGAAGAAGGTGAGCACCTGGAAGACTGCGCTCACGCTCTCGGACAGATCCACGAACCCCCGGGGAGCCTCGTGGCGGGAGATTCCCAGAGCGAGCCCGGTCACGAAGGCGGCGATCAGGCCATTGCCGAACGAGACCTCGGCCAGCCCGAAGGCCGACAGTCCAAGCCCCACCGCCCAGATCCCCTCATAGCGGTGCGTGATGCCGCCGCCCGGGACGCGCTGGTGAGTGAGGCCCCCGAAATAGCCGAGGCCGGCCCCGATCACCGCCCCCACGCCCGCTTCGGCGAGCAGCGTCGCCGCCTCGGAGCCGGCGTCACCGGAGTGCGCCGCCAGCACCAGAAAGAACAGCACGAAAGGGAGCGCCAGGCCGTCGTTGAGCCCGGACTCGAGGTTCAGTGTGTGGCGCACGACCGCGGGCACGCCGGGGGCGCTCACCACCGAGGAGGTGATGACCGGATCGGTTGGCGTCAGCACCGCCGCGAGCAGGAACGCCTCCTGCCAGCCCAGCTCGGGGAAGAGCACGAGCGCAGCCCCGGCGAGCAGGACGAGCGTAATCGGCATCGCGATCGCGATCGCCCGAACAGGCGCGCTCCAGTGCAGCCAGAGCAGCTCACGGTCGACCAGCAGGCCATCGGCAAACAGCGTCAGCACCAGCGCGAGCTCGATCAGGTGGACGACGCTCGCGTCTGCCGCATCGACCGAGACGACACCGGCCTCCGCGAGGACGATGCCCGCGGCGACCGAGAGCACCGAGATCGAGAGCACCGTCCCGTGCATCAGCCCCGAGAGGGAAGCCGCGACCAGCAGCAGCAGGCCGACTGTGAGAAGTGCCTCCGGAAAGCCGATCTCCACGGCTGGGCTTATACGTGCTCGCGCCAGTCGACGCGGGCCGGTCAGAGCCAGCCTGCGGCCCTGCGCGAGAAACCGCCGCTGAGCGGCGGTTTCGCTTTGATCGGGGCGACTCATTCACAGGCCGCTCCCATGCGGGATCCGAGCGATTCCCACCGGAAAATCCTACGGATTCGACGGCCCGGCTTCCCGCCACCCCACCCTGTTGCTCCGCTGCTCGCCCCTGGTTGCGGCCGGCCGCTTCGCAGAGTCGCGCAGCAAACGCCAGCGGTCGACGCCCCGATCGTCGCCGGTCACGGCGACTCTCCGCGTGGCGGGCGACGATGGACGCGATGCACGGGCTTGCCGGGACCGGGGCGATTGTGCTGCTGCTGCTCGCGGCGATGCCGTCGCGGCTCGAGGCGGGCCTGGCGCTGGGGGTGTTTGCGCCGATGTCGATCGTGTCGATGGCGGCCTGCATCGCTATCGACGGCCTCGACGTCGTCATCGTCTGACCGGGGGAGTGGCTACAGCCGGCGAACCCAAGTCTGAAAGGCCGAGTCGGCGAGACCCTCCTCTGAAGCGGATGACCGGCGCGGAGGAGAAGAAGATCGGCGCGCTCGTGCGTTCTGCTCGCCGACCAGCTCGAACCCGGCTCGCTCGTAGATACGTCGCGCGGCGTTGAGGACCGAGTTCGTCCACAGGATCATCTCGCCGTAACCGGCCGCGCGTGCGAAAGCGAGGCACTCGTCGACCAGCCGCGAGCCGATTCCCAATCCCCGCGCGCTCGGCTCGACCAGGAGCAGGCGCAGCTGAGCGACGCCCTCGCCGTGATCCACGCACATGATCGACCCGGCGCGCCGCCCGCCCGCCTCGGCGATCCATGTCGCCTCGCGGGCCGGGTCGTGCGCGTCCGCGAAGTCGGCGACGACGCGCGCGATGAATCCCTCCATGCGCGGATCCCAACCGAACTCCTCGACGTAGAGCGTGCCGTGGCGGCTCACGATCCAACCGAGATCGCCCGGCTCGGCGCGCCGCAGCACCACGCTGGGGGGCTCCGCGGCGTCACCGAGCAGGTCGCGGATCGTCCTCATCGCTCCCAGCAAGCGTTCCTGGTCCTCGTCGTCGAGCGCGTCGAGCAGGCGCTGGTTCTCGGCCACCGAACGGTCGACCAGCACGTCCCGTTCCGCCAAGCCGGCGGGTGTCATGCGCACCCGCTGGCGCCGGCCGTCGCCCTCCGAGCGCTCCCGGGTGATGATCCCCTTCTCGTCCATGCGCGCGAGCAGCCGGCTGAGCTGACCCGCATCGATATCCAGCGCGCGCCGGAGATCGCCGACCTCGGTGACCGGCCGCAGACCGATCTCGTACATCAGACGCGCCTCGGGATACGAGTGCGGCGTCTCGAGCATCTCGCCGCCGATGACCCCGATCAGGCGGGTGTAGAAGCGGTTGAACGCCCGCACCGCTTCGATGCGCTCGCTGAGTGCCTGCGCGCCGATGCGGGCATGATCGACGAGATCGTTGACGGAGTCAACAATCTGCGCTAGGCAGGGTCGTCGAGGACGTAGTGCTCGCAGTCGGACGAGTGGCTCTGATACTCCATCAGCGCGCCGATGTGGATGGTGTCGTCCCCGGGGCCGCATGCGAAGCCGTCAGCGCCGGCGCCTCCGTAGATCACGTCGTCGCCGTCCTCGCCGTATGTCGGCCCGCGCGCCGCCCACGGTGCCGGAGTCCGAGCTGACGTTGTCGTTGCCGGGCCCGGCGCTGGCCACGATGTCGTTGGTGGGCCCGAGCACCAGCTCGAGGTACGCGTTCGTCGGACACACCGCTACCGCCTTGTAGCTCTGATGGGCGTCGGCCTTGTGGGCGCCGCAGCGGTCTCCCGGAAGGAAGTCGGAGCCGGCCGGCGGATCGACGGCCGACGAGTCGACCTCCTCGAGCTGAACGGGTTCAACCGTACGACCGCGACCTCACTGAAGACAGCACCGGCGACGACGACCTTTCCGCTCTTATCGATCCGACGTGCTGAGTTGACTCGCACGCAGCCACGACTCGCCGCTCGATCCGAATGCCGCCATCGGCTCGAACGTTCCGTAGAGAAAGTCCGGGTCGCGATCGACCCGCCGGGCCACTCGATCGTTTGGCTCTTAGGACTCACCCGAACCTGTTAGAAGACCTGGCGGCAAGGAGGCGGCCTACGTTCTCCTCGGAGAGGAACTCGGCCGGGGACGTGACCGCGCCGCCAACGCGGGCGAATGCATCCATCTCCTGTGGGTCGCCGTGCACGGCGTCCAGCACGCGCTCGAGCTCCGGCGGCAGGGGCTCGAGCGCCGCAAGCTGCGCGGTGAACTCGTAGAACGGAAGCGAGCTGAGATCGCGCTCGGCTTGATAGGCGGCCATCGCTTCTGTGAACGGACGGGCGCCGGAGAAGGCTGCGTCCAAGGCGGTGGCGCACAAGCTGGCGTCGCGGAAGGCGTCGCTGATTCCGAGGCCCGTTATGAAGTCCTTGGTGTAGCCGGCGTCGCCTACCAGGGCCCACCCGGGTCCGAACGGTTTGTGCAGGAAGTTCGCCAGGGACATGCCAACGAAGCGCGTTTCGCGCGTAGCGGCGCGGAACCGCGCAGCAAACGCGGGCTCCAGGTCGAGCGTCGCCAGGAAGTTGCCTTCGATGTCCTTCCTGTTCGTGGCCAGCTCTGACCGCGGCCAGCCGCCGATGACCACCGTCAACTCGTCGTTCGTGGGCCAGGCTGCGAACCCGCGGCCGGGGCGAAGGTAGACCTCGAAGCGCCCGTCCATGGGCAGATCGCTCACGTAGGCGTAGTAGCTGACCTGAAGCGGCGGTTTCTCGCTGTACCGCTCTGCCTTGACCGAGCGGGCCACGAGCGAGTGGTGACCGTCTGCACCAACGACCACGCGCGCACGCTCGGTGACAGTGGACTCGCCCTTGCGGTGCCCACGAATGCCTGTGACGCGGCCTTCCTCGATGACGAGGTCCGTGACCGTGAACTCCTCCCGGACCTCGGCGCCCGCCTCGGACGCGGCATCCACCAGCAGCTTGTCGAGCACGGTGCGGCGCGGGGCGTAGGCCAGCGGACTCTCGTCGGTGCCGGGGCTGCCCGAGATCGTGAACGGGTCGAAGTCGTAGGCGTACGTGTGGATGCCGGGGCAACCGGTGGCGAGCAATCGGGCGAGCAGACCCCATTCCTTGAGAGCGGACACGCCCGGGGGATGGATCAGGTGGGTCGAGATCGTGTCGGAAGGGAAGGTCGCCTGGTCGACGACGAGCACCCGGTAGCCCTTCCGGGCGAGCAGCATCGCGGTTGGAGAGCCGGCGCAGCGCGCACCCACGACGATCGCGTCGTATGGCCCCGTCACTTGTAGCTCGCCTCCCCGACGATCAACGGCCGCACCAGCCCCGGCATGCCGCGCCATTGGTCGCGCTCGAGGCGCTCGATTCGCAGCGCTCGCTCGATCAGTTTGAGCGTCTCCTGGTTGCAGCGGCAGCCATCGGCGCACGCCTTCCACGGGCGCACGAGTCGCTCCTGCCATCGCGAACGGCGGTTCGACTCGGCGCGCACGTGCTCGCAGAAGAGCAGCCGGCCGTCCGGACGCAGCACCCGCCGGATCTCGTCGAGCGCGGCCACGGGATCGGGCACCGTGCAGAGGACCATCGTCGAGACGACCGTGTCGATCGAGTCGGTGGCCACCGGCAGCGCCTCGGCACCGGCGCGCATGACGCTGGCCCGAACACCGCTGCGGCGCAGCCGCGACTCGAGACGGCGGGCCATCGGGTCAACGGGCTCGCTGAGAACGAGCTCGTCGAGCCCGCGGGGATAGTGCGCCAGGTTGAGACCGGTGCCGGCGCCGATCTCGAGCACCCGCCCGCGCGCCTGTCGGAGCAGGCGCCGGCGTCTCTCGCGCATCCCGCGACGCTCGCCCAGCGCAAGAAAGGGGTCATAGATCGCGGCAGCGATCCGGGACCAGAGGCCGGGCGGCGGGGTCGGCGGGGCGAGCGTGTTCATGACGGCGAGATTCCATCGCCTGTGGGCGCGCCTGACTTCGCCGTTTGCGGCCAGATCCAATGGCCGGAACCGGCCAAGGTGCTGGCTACGCTTGACCCGATGTCGAGCCCCGCGCAGTCGGTTCGATTCGTCGAGCTCAATGGCCGTCGGATCGCCTGGACCGCCATCGGCAACGGTCCGCCGATTGTGATGGGCGGGTGGTGGATGAGCCACCTGGAGCTCGATTGGGGCAATCGAAGGTTCCGCGACTTCATCTCGGCGCTTGCGCGCTACCGGACCGTCGTTCGCTACGACCGCCCCGGCACCGGGCTCTCGGACCGAGACGGCCCGCCGCCAATGACTCTCGACGAGGAGGTCGGGGTCCTTGACGGCGTTGTTGGGGCCCTAGGCGCCGACTCGGTTGTCGTGTTCGCGGGCTCGGCGGGCGGGGCGATCGCCGCGCGCTACGCGGTCAAGCATGCACGCATGGTCGAGCGTCTCGTCCTGTACGGCTCGTACTTGAACGGGGCCGCGATCGCAGACCCCGCCGCTCGCGAGTTGCTGCTCGCCTTGGTCCGAAAGCAGTGGGGACTCGGCTCCCGCGTCTTGGCAGACGTGTTCATTCCCGGCGCGACCGCCGCGGAACGCGACGAGTTCGTCGTCTTGCAGCGCGAAGCGCTCCCCCCTGAGCTCGCGGCGCGGTCACTCGAGGCAACCTACGCCTTCACCCTCGAAGACTGCGCAGGCGAGATCCGATGCCCCACCGCGGTTCTGCACCGAAGGAACGACCGAGCGATTCCGTTCGAACTCGGTCGTCAGCTCGCCGCTCGAATCCCCGGCGCGGAGTTCGTCGCGCTCGAAGGCGCCGATCATCTCCCCTGGTACGGAGACGGAGCAGCCGTCGCGCGCGCCGTGCTCGAGTTCGCGGGCGTCGACCGGCCCGAGATGGCGCCTATGACTGACCGTCCGCGCGCGGCGGGCGATACCGGCCTATCGGCTCGCGAGCTCGAGGTCCTTCGCCTCGTCGCGGCGGGCCTCAGCGACACTGAGATCGCAGAGCAGCTGGTGTTGAGCCGGCACACGGTGCATCGGCATGTCGCCAACATCCGGACCAAGCTGAGGCTCCCATCGCGCGCAGCGGCTGCTGCGCACGCGGCGCGTGCCGGCCTGCTCTGATGCGGCCGGCGGCAACCCGGCCTGGGCCCGAGTGCCGTGGCCACGCCCTTCCGTTTGATGGTGACGTCCAAGATCCCCTGCGGAAGGGCGATCGCGAGATCGCTGCTCCGACCGTGCGGGGAATCGACGCGAGCGGGGTTGACCATCGGCCGCCTCCACTTGGCCGAGGACTCGCTGGCGTCAGGCGTGCGCGATCAGGCAGCGGAACTCGTTCTGGAGCCGGTAGTTGCCCTGCGCGGTGCGGAACGGGGCCAGCCCCTCGACGATCGCCGCCGTCACCTCCGCTTCGCGTTCCGGCCCGACCAGCACGGACCTGTTCGAACGACCTGGCGATCCGTGTAGATCGGGTCGAAGACCCCGCCGCCTGCGAGCGCCTCGCTGAGGTCGACGTCCTTCGCGACGCCGTCGGTGAACCACCGGCGCCGGGGCGCTACGCGGGGACGGCCAGCAAAGGCGGATACACCGCCGGGAAGCGCAAGCTCCGGGTGAGATGAACCGGTGCAGTCGGGGCCCCTTCGCTGGCTCGAGGCACTACTGCGATCGGCTCGAGCTGGAGGGCTTCATCGAAGTAGAGCTCTCGGGCGTCCAGGATGAATCAGGGCTCCCAGCTTGGAGCGCGCTGGTGGGCGCCCGCGATCGCTCTGGGGGTCTGCCTCGCTGCGGTTGGAGCTCTGATGCGGTGGGCGCCGTGACCCAGATCGGACTGGCAAAGCTGATCGGCGGAGCGGAGGATCAGTCGGCTGCGAGAAAGTCGAGGATGGCACGCGCCCAGGCCTGCCGGTTCGCGGACTCGCCGAAGACGAAATGGCCTGCGCCTGGCAGAACGACGACCGTCGCGTTCGGAAGCGCGCCTGCGATCTCCCTTGCCGCGCATTCGCCGAAGGGGTCGCGCTCGCCGGTGATCACGAGCGCCGGCGCCCTGACGCGCACGAGCCCGGGGCGCAGGTCCATCCCCGCCGCGATCCGTTGGTTGAAGTGCCGCAGCGCATCGGCGTTGAACCCGGCCGCGAGCAGCTGCCTCGCCATCGCCTGCTCCTCCTCGCGCCAGCGCGGGAAGTAAAAGGGCAGCTCGCGCTCGAGCAGCGCGGCGAGCTCGGCGTCGTCGGCATAGCGAGCGGCCCGATGGGCCTCCAGCGCAGCGAGCGCGTCCGCGTACCACGGCTCTCGGGCGTAGGAGTCGATGATCGCCTGACGTGCCTGGCGGATCGCGTCGGTGAAGCGCGCCGCGGTGTTGGAGAGCACCAAGCGCCCGACCCGCCCCGCATGGGCGCTCGCCCATGCCATCGCGACGAAGCCGCCATGCGAATGGCCGAGCACGTCGAGGCGCTCGACACCCAGATGGTCGCGGACCGCCTCCACGTCGGCGACGTAGTCCGACAGCTCGTAGCCGTCCGGATCGGCCGGCCGGTCCGATGCGCCCGTACCGCGGGGGTCGAGCAACAGCACCCTCCGCGCCACTGCGAGCTCCGGCAGGCCGCCGAAGTAGCTCCCTGACGCGCCCGGCCCGCCGGGATGACACAGCAGCGGAACTCCGCCGCCGGCCTCCTCCCACGCGATCTTGCGCCCATCGGGCGCCTGCAGCGACGGCACAACCACACGCTACTGCGACCGAGTGTTGGAACCCCACGGTTGGGCACTCTCCCGTCGCGCGACTGTGCCGGTCACGGAGCGCCCGCGCGGCTCGGTACGGCTGGTCGTCACGCGCCCGCGGCCCGCCGACAGGCACGCGGTACCCAGCTACTCGGTCTCTTCTTCGGCGCGAGCAACGCGGCGGAGTCGTTGGTCGAGCGTGACGAGGTCGGCGCCTGCCATCAGCGCGGTCCCAAGCGATAGCGCATCTGGCAAGCGCAGCGACCGGTGCCGGGCCCGCAGATCCGCGGCCCGACGAGCAAGCTCACGGTCGATCGCTAGGACAGTGGCACCGATGGCATCGATGAACTCATCCACCCTCCCGCCCGTTCCATGCGCAAGCGGGCGAACCATCACCTCCGCGTAAACGCTCGCTCCGATCAAGATCTCTTCCCCTGCTGCGAGCCGCGGGCGCAGCAGATCGACAGCGTGCGCATGCTGATCGTCGCCCGCGTCCAAGAACGCGATCACGACGTCGGCATCGAGCGCTACTCGCGCCACTCGCGACGCAGCTCGTCGAGATTACCCGGCGGATAGGTCCCCGCCGGAAGGGAGCCGGCGAAACGACGCACCAGGTCATCAGCCCGCTCGAGCTCGACGCGGCCCGCGCCGGCCGCCCGCACCACTACATCATCCCCCGCCGCGAGCCCGGCTTCGCGCAGCACCTTCACGGGAATCGTCACCTGATGCTTGCGGGACACTTTGCTCATTGCTTTACCAATCTACCAGACTGGTAAAGAAGCATCGGGCGACCGATTCAACCCCGCTCCCCGCGCGGAGTTCGAGCGATTCCTACGGAAAACCCTCCGGATCTGCGGACAGGATTCGCATGGAGATGCAAAAGCAGGGCGAGGACTGTCGCTGCTCCTCCGATGCGAGTGCCGTCCCGTGGGTCATCGCCACGCTCTGGCTCGGCCTCCCGTTCGTCCTCGCCGGCGCTGGGCTCGCGCTCGGACTAACGGCGGGCCCAGGAGGAGCGAACCCGGCGCGGAGTCGTGGCGATCGTGATCGCCACGGTGGTGCTGGTAGGGGCGACGGCGGCCTACGCGGTCCAGGCGATCGACAAGCTTGCCTGATCCAAGCCTCGCGGAGGCGCTGGCTCTCGCTTACTGCGGAACGCAGGCCTCTGCACCAGCTAAGGCTCGCTTCCCCTCTGGAGGAGCGGGAAGATCCAGCCATCCCGAGCAGACTCTCGCAATCCCCCGTTGAAAGGGGTAGTCATCTTCTCGGTAGTTCGCGCTCGTTCGCGGTTCTTCGCTATCGGGGCGACTGGATTTGAACCAGCGACCGTTCGGCCCCCAGCCGAATGCGCTACCAGACTGCGCCACGCCCCGAGGTCGCGTCGATCTTAGCTTGCCTTGGCCGGGTCCGCGCGCGCCGGGCAGGGTGCAGCGGCTGGTCGGTGGAGAGCCGGGCCTACGTCGCCCCCGGGGACCGGCCTCAATGCTCCCACCGACCAGCGCCGCACAAAGGTCCGCGGCACCGCCGTGGACCAGACTCGCCACCTATGTCGGCGGCGTTGGCTCTCCCGACACCAGAGCTCCGTGTGGCCGGCTCAGGCACAGCGTCCATGTGCGAGTCACCGAGAGTCTCCGGGGGATCGGGCGCGAGGGCCCGTGTTTTTCAATCTCACATGAATTCAGCGTTAGACCGGGGTGAGAGTTCTCTTAGTCCCGTCCCCAACGCGGCTCTCACCCGCCCCCCCGGAGGCGGGCGCGGTACGCTCATCCGGTGCACGTTCGCGTCCGCCTCGGCACGGGGCTGACCCGGTTCTCACGGACCCGGGCGCCGGCCCTCACGGTCGAGCTGGACGACGGCGCGACCGTCGACGACCTCGTCGCCCGCCTCCGTGCCGACGAGCCGGACCTGGCCCCCGCCCTGCGCTCTGCGCTGCCGATGATCGATGGCGCCCACGCCGAGCGCCGGCGCCGGCTCGAGGACCGCGAGGAGGTCGCCCTGCTGCTCCCGGTCTCCGGTGGTTGACCGGCCCCGAACCCGCCCGACAGGAGGAGTCCCCATGGCCATCCAGCAGCCCCCGCCCCGCACCGGCGAGGCCCGCCAGACCATCCTCGTAGACAGCTTCACCGACGGCCTGCTCGGCCCGGACGTGCCGATGCTCGGACCGGTCGCCGACGGCGGCCACATCGTGTGGAACTCCACCCCCGGATGCTGGGGCCCCATGATCACGCCCTCGATCCGGGGCGGTCACGAGGTCTGCCAGCCCGTCGCCGTGGAGGGAGCGCAGCCCGGCGACGCCGTCGCCATCCGCATCAAGGACATCGAGGTCACGTCGCTCGCCACCGCGTCGGGCAACGACCAGCCCATGGAGGGCCGCTTCAACGGCGACCCGTACTGCGCGCCCGTCTGCCCGGACTGCGGCACCGAATGGCCCGAGACGCGGGTCGAGGGGATCGGCCCCGAGTCGGTGCGCTGCATGACCTGCGGCGCCGACTGCACGCCCTTCACCTTCACCAACGGCTACACGATGGCCTTCGACGAGCTGCGTTCGGTGGGCGTCACCGTTCCGCGCGAGGCCGCCGAAGCGTTCGCCCACGACGCCGCCCGCTACGCCGCGCTCCCGGACGGCTCGATCCAGAACCCGATCCTCGGCTTCGCGCCGCACGACATCGTCGCGCTGGGCACCCGCATGCGGCCATTCATGGGCCAGCTCGGCACCTCCCCCTCGACCACGATCCCGGACTCCCACAACGCGGGCGACTTCGGCTCGTTCCTCGTCGGCGCGCCGCACCGCTTCGCGCTCGACGCGCAGGAGCTCTGGCGCCACAAGACCGACGGCCACATGGACATCGACGCCGTGCGGGCCGGCGCGATCCTCGTCTGCCCGGTCAAGCTGGAGGGCGCCGGCATCTATCTCGGCGACATGCACGCGCTCCAGGGCGATGGCGAGATCGCCGGCCACACCGCGGACACGTCGGGCACGGTCACGCTCCAGGTCGAGGTGATGAAGGGCCTCGGGATCGACGGCCCGGTCCTGTTCCCGCTCGAGGAGGACCTGCCGTTCCTGGCGAAGCCGCTCCGCGGGCCGGAGCGCGAGCGGGCCCTGGCGCTCGCCCGCCGGCACGGCATGGACGCGCTCGAGGAGTCCATGCCGATCTCGGTGATCGGCACCGGCCCCGACCTCAACTCGGCCACCGACAACGGGCTCGCCCGCGCCGCGGAGCTGCTCGCCATGACGGTCCCGGAGGTGAAGAACCGCGCCACGATCGCGGGCGCGATCGAGATCGGGCGCCATCCCGGCGTCGTCCAGGTCACCTTCCGGGCGCCGGCCGACCGGCTAGAGGCGCGCGGGCTGCTGGGCTACGCCGAGGAGCAGTACGGATAGGTCCAGGGCGCGGTATATCCTCGGCCCGGATTTCGGTCACCATCTAGGGAACGGGGACTCGCATGCTTCGGAGCCACAGGCTCATCGCCCTGGCGCTGGTCGTTGCCGCGCTGGCCGTCCTGGCCGCCTGCGGCGACGACGACGATGACGGCGGAGGCGGCGGATCGACCGAGGCCGCGACGAGCGAGCAGGCCGACGCCTGCGCGAAGGACCAGCTCGCCCTCAAGAACGCCGGGCAGCTGACGGTCGGCACGGACAAGCCCGCCTTCCCGCCCTACTTCGTCGACGACGACCCCACCAACGGCAAGGGCTTTGAGAGCGCCGTGGCGTACGCGGTGGCGAACGAGCTCGGCTTCACGAAGGACGAGGTCGAGTGGACCGTGGTGCCGTTCAACGCGTCGTACGCGCCCGGGCCGAAGGACTTCGACTTCGACATCAACCAGATCTCCATCACGCCGCAGCGAGAGAAGGCGGTGGACTTCTCGCGGCCGTACTACACGGCGCCGCAGGCGGTCGTGACCCCGAAGAACTCCGAGTTCGCGAACGCCGAGACCTTCGCCGAGCTGGAGGGCGCCACGGTCGGCGTGCAGATCGGCACCACGAGCCTCGACGCGGTGAACCAGGTGATGCAGCCGGCGGAGGATCCGAAGGTGTTCAACGACTCGAACGACGTGGTCACCGCGCTGAAGCAGGGCCAGGTCGACGCCGTGGTCGTCGACCTGCCGACCGCCTTCTACGTCACCGCCGCCCAGGTGCCGGAGTCGAAGATCGTCGGGCAGTTCAGCGCGCCTGGCGGCGACTCGTTCGGGCTCCTGCTCGAGAAGGACTCGGAGCTGACCGAGTGCGTCGACCAGGCGATCGCCGCGCTCGAGGAGAGCGGCGAGCTCGAGCGGATCACCAACAAGTGGATGGGCGCAGCGGCGGGCGCGCCGGAGCTTCGCTGAGCACCGATCGCCGCGCGGTACGCGAGGCCGCCCGCCGCCGGCGGGCCCAGCGCGGCGCGGCGATCTCCGCCCTGTCGACGGTCGTCGTGCTGGGCGCGCTCGCCGCTCTCATCCTGACGAGCAAGGGCTGGCCGAACGTCCGCGACACGTTCTTCTCCTGGACCGCCTTCAAGGACGCGTTCCCCGACGTACTCGACGGGTTCTGGCTCGACATCAAGATCTTCGTGATCGTCGAGATCGCCGTGCTGGTGCTCGGCCTGGTAGTAGCGGTGGCGCGCTCCACGCGCACCCCGGCGATGTTCCCCGTACGGCTGCTCGGCGCGACCTACACGGACATCTTCCGGGGCATCCCGACGATCCTGACCGTCTACCTGATCGGGTTCGGCGTGCCCGCGCTCGAGCTTTCCGGGCTGCCCACGGACCCGGTCGTGCTGGGCGGGATCGCCTTGACCCTGTCGTACTCGGCCTACGTCGCGGAGGTGTACCGGGCGGGGATCGACTCGATCCACGCGGGCCAGCGCTCGGCGGCTCTGGCGCTGGGGCTGACCCCGGCGCAGTCCACGCGGTTCGTGGTGCTGCCGCAGGCGGTGCGGCGGGTGGTGCCGCCTTTGCTGAACGACTTCATCGCGCTGCAGAAGGACGTGGCGCTGGTGTCGATCCTGGGCCCGCTGGAGGCGTTCCGGGTGGCGCAGATCGAGGCGGCGTCGACGTTCAACTACACGCCGCTGGTGGCGGCCGCGTGCCTCTACCTGCTCGTGACCGTGCCGATGGCGCGCATCGTCGACCGGATGCAGGCGCGGACCCAGCTGCGCCGCGGAGCGCTGGCGCCCGTATGAGCAGCGCACCCGTGCTGGAGCTGCAGGGCGTGACGAAGGCCTATGGCGACACGCCTGTGCTGCGCGGGATCGACCTGGCCGTCGAGGAGCATTCCGCGGTCGCCCTGATCGGGGCGTCTGGCTCCGGCAAGTCGACCTTGCTGCGCTGCGTGGACCTGCTCGAGGAGATCGACGACGGCGACGTGCTCCTCGACGGCGAGGTCATCACGGACCCGTCGGTCGACCCGGTGCCGGTCCGGCGCCGGCTCGGGCTCGTGTTCCAGTCGTTCAACCTGTTCCCGCATCTGAACGTGCTCGAGAACGTGGTGCTCGGGCCGGCGCGGGCACAGGGGGTGGAGCGAGCGGAGGCTGTCGGGCGGGCGCGCTCGCTCCTCGAGCGGTTCGGGCTGGGCGGGCGGGCCTCGGACTACCCCGACCGGCTCTCGGGCGGCCAGCAGCAGCGCGTGGCGATCGTGCGGGCGCTGGCCACGCGCCCGCGGGCGCTGCTGCTGGATGAGATCACGAGCGCGCTCGACCCGGAGCTGGTGGGTGAGGTGCTGGCCCTTGTCCGCGAGCTCAAGGAGGAGGGGATGACGATGCTGATCGCGACGCACGAGATGGGCTTCGCGCGCGACGTTGCGGACGAGGTGTGCTTCCTGCACGAGGGCCGCATCCGCGAGCGCGGCGACCCCGAGCGGGTGCTGTCGGCGCCGCAGCAGCCGGAGACGCAGCGCTTCCTCCGGCGGCTGCTCGCCGGCGCTCAGCTCAGGTAGCGGTCGAGCCAGTCGAACACGCGCGCGTCGCGCTGGGCGGGCGCGAGGGGCTCGCAGTGGCGCCCGGCGCCGTCGGCCTCCTTGAAGTGGGCGAGCTCCTTGTCGCCGTTCAGGCGGTCGAAGAGCTGCTGAGACTGGCCGGGCCAGAACTGCTCGGCCTCCGGATCTGTGATCAGGAGCGGCGTGTCGATCTGCTCGACCTCGTCGCCGAGCTTGTAGGCGTCCACCGCCGTGTAGAGGTCGTAGGGGGAGTCCGTGTTCAGGCCGTATGGCTCGCCCCGGAACGCGAGCAGCGCCTTCGCCGACTTGTCGAAGACCTCGCCGATGCGCATGTTGCGATCGAACTTCTCGCGCTCCCCGTCTTCGAGCTCCCTGCGCATGCTCTTCGGGAGGTGGTCGGTCCAGGAGGTGGAGACGTCCACGACGCCCGGATCGGCGACCGCCGCGGCGAAGCGGTGCTCGAAGGCGAGCGCGCGCGGGACCCAGTAGCCGGCCTGGCTGATGCCGATCACGGCGATGCGGTCGGC
>JBKGUS010000180.1:0-7027 GCA_046462295.1 Thermoleophilaceae bacterium
TCGGTTTGTGAGCGCGGCGGTCGAGGCGATGGATCTGTCGGCGTTCTACGGCGATTACCGCGCCGACGGGCACGGGCGGCCGGCGCACGATCCGGCGATGATGGTGGCGCTGCTGCTCTACGCGTATGCGACCGGGCGACGCTCGTCGCGGGCGATCGAGCGGGCCTGCGTCGACGATGTCGCGCTCCGCGTGGTTGCGGCGAACGAGCGGCCTGATCACGATCGCCCGTTTTCGCCGCCGTCACGAGGCGGCGCTGGCCGGTCTGTTCGGCGAGGTGCTGGCGCTCTGCGCCGACGCCGGGCTGGTTGGTGTGGCGGTGTTGGCGGTGGACGGCACGAAGCTGCACGCGAACGCCTCGCCGCACCAGAACCTCGACTACGACCAGATCGCCAGGGAGATCCTGGCCGAGGCGGACGCGCTCGACCGGGCCGAGGACGAGCGCTTCGGCGACCGGCGCGGCGACGAGCTGCCGCCGGAGCTGGCGATCGCGCAGGGGCGGCGCGGCTGGCTGCGCGAGGCCAGGCGCCGCCTCGATGAGCAGCGCGCCGCCGAAGCCAAGCCGATCCCCAAGGCGCGCCCCGAGCGGCTGCGGGAGGGAAAGCGGCGGCTCGAGGAGGAGCACGAGGTGCACCGCCGCGCGAACGAGGCCTACGAGGCCTACCGGGCGCGCGGGGTGATGAAGGACGGGCGGCGGTTCGGCAAACCACCGACGCCCTACAGGCCGCCGGAAACCCCCGATGGGAAGGTGAATATCACCGATCCCGATTCGCGCAACGTCAAGACGCCGCGCGGCTACATGCAGGGCTACAACGCCCAGGCCGTCTGCAACGAGAAACAGATCGTCGTGGCCGCCGAGCTCAACACCGACTCGCCCGACTTCGGCCACCTCGAACCGATGGTCGCAGCGGCCGAGAGCGAGCTCGCCGCCGTCGGCGTCGCCGAGGCGCCGGCGGTGGTGGTGGCCGACGCCGGCTATTGGCACCACGACCAGATGGACCGGCTCGCAGGCCGCGGCGTTCAGGTGTTGATCCCACCCGACGCGGGCAAGCGCAAGGTGCCCGGCCGGGCTGGGAGGGCGGCCGCTACGCCTTCATGCGCCGCGTGCTCGAGACCGACCTCGGCAAACAGCTCTACGGGAAACGCCAAGTGACGATCGAACCGGTGTTCGCAAACACCAAGTTCAACCGCCGCCTCGACCGCTTCTTACGCCGCGGCAGAAGGCCTGCCGCTCCGATTGGCGGCTGATCACCGCGACCCACAACCTGCTCAAGCTCCACAGCCACCAGACCACCCCGGCGGGGGCCTGACGGCCTGCCCGACCCTCCGGCGCGAACCCCCGCACGGCGGCCTCTCGACTGATCCCGCGCCGCGCGCGGCGGCCTCGACTTGATCGACTCGGGTGGTCGCAACCTTGCATGCTCAACCTGCGGCGCGGCGAGGCTTTTCCCGTGGTCCTCGTTGGGCGCTGGTTGCCATTCCTCGAGCGTAATGCCAAAGCTCTAGCGGCGCTGTGCAAGGCGGTCGGATCAGCCGTTCGTCCAGGCCGGCCGGACATGTCCTCAAGGAAGCGCCGCCTCTGCACGATTCAGGGATGCACATAGCCGACCAGGGCAAACCCGTTGCGAGGCGGGGACGCAAAGCCAGGGGCCTCCGCGGAGGCAGCCCGGCCGCCGGCTTCAACAGAAATTGCCGATAAGGGCAAACCCGCTGCGAGGCGGGGACGCAAAGCCAGGGGCCTCGACGAATCGAGGCGGCCCAGCCGCCGGCTCAGACAAGATCGCCGATCAGGGCAAACCCGTCGTGAGGCGGGGACGCAAAGCCAGGGGCCTCGGAATCGAGGCGGCCCAGCCGCCGGCAGGGACTCGGAGGTCTGCAAGCAATGCGTACCCATCTCGGCACTCGCAAGAGGCTGCTCATGCTGCTGACATCGGCAGCGCTGTTCGCCGTACCGGTCGCCGACGCGTTCGGCGCCCCGAAGGCGCGTCTGAAGTTTGCAAGCAAGGTCGTAGTCGTGTCCGAGGGCGCCGGCGTCGCCGAGCTCACGGTCACGCGGGCGCGGCAGCTGTCCGACACCGTGACAGTGCAATACACGACCTCCAGCACCAGCGCTGCCGGGGGCGCGGACTGCACGAGCGGTGTGGACTACAAGTCGGTCTCTGGAGTGCTCACCTTCGCGCCCGGCGAGACCAGCCAGAAGATCCAGGTGCCGATCTGCGACGACAGCGCAGTCGAAAGCGGGGAGTTCGTCAACGTCTCGCTCGCCAAGGGCGCCGGCGCGATCGTTTCGGGGGGCCCCGCGCAGGTGGCGCTCGCCGACGATGACGGCCCAGCGCGAATCGCGTTCGCAAGCACCGACACGCTCGTCTTCGAGAACGGTGGTCCGGCCCGCCTGAGCGTGATCAGGCTTGGCGATCCGACGGCGCCCGTAAGCGTCCAGTACACCACGAGCGACGGCACGGCGACCGCCGACGACTACACCGCCGCGAGCGGGACGCTGAATTTTCCGGGCATCGCGACCGACGCCACCGGGGCGACGCTCCAGACGATCGACGTCGGCATTGTGGACGACGCGTCGCACGAAGCCCACGAGGACCTGAGCGTCGCCTTGTCGAGCTCGAGTGGCACGCCGGTCTCCACACCCTCTCAGTCCAGGGTCACCATCGTGGACGACGACTCTCCCGCGTCCGTCTACTTCGCGGACGCGACCGCCACCGTGGGCGAGGCGGGCGACAGCCTGACCGTCACGCTTCGCCGCAACGGTGCGCCTGGTGACTGGGTGAGCGCAAGCTACGCCACGATGGACGGGACGGCCCTCGCGGGCTCGGACTTCGCAAGTACCGCGTTCGACGCCACAGAGCCCGGCGCCGACCCGCTTTTCGCCGCGGGTGACTCCGAGGTCTCGTTCGAGGTTCCGATCACCAACGACTCCGTGAGTGAGGGCGACGAGGTCTTCGGTCTTGCGCTCTCTGATCTCCAGTCGCAGTCCGGGACGACGGGCGTGAGCGTCCGGCCGACGATGAGCGTGACGATCACCGACGACGAGCCCGCGCCGGCCACGGACCCCGTCGCTGACACGGGCAGCACCTCGGGCGGCTCTTCCGGTACGGCCGGCACGGCCGCCCCCGCCACATCCGCCGCCGCGGCCGACGGGTCGGCCGCTGGCTGCGGGCTCAGGCTGCGTGTCGCCAAGCGACAGCGCGTGGCCCGTCGAAAGGCGATCGTGCTGACCGCGGTCGCGCGGCGCGCATGCGCGGTGAAGGTACGCGCAGCGATCAAGACCGGCAAGCCGCGTTCCGCCGCGGTGCGGACGAAGCTCGTGACCAAGCGACTCGCTGCCGGCAAGCGGACGGTCGTGCGCCTGCGCGTCTCGAAGCGGGCGATGCGCTCGATCGCCAAGGCGCTTGGCGCGAAGCGACGCGTGTCCGCCTCGCTGCGGGTACGCTCGGCCGGCTCGGGCGGGAAGGCCGCGCTGCGCACGCTTCGCGTCCGGCTCGCCCGCTAGGCGCCAGAGTCCGCTCGGCAGGTCTCCGGCCGGTCCTCCTCGCGGGGGCCGGCCGGAGCCGTTCTATGCGGTAGCCCGGCGCCGGTGGGCTGGTAGGGCAGCGCGGACATCTGCTGTCCGATTCGAGGAGGCGATGGCGAACGCCGGCGGGCGGAGCTCGTCGAACCCCTCCTCGGTCATCGCTCAGCCGAGTCCCTGCGCGAAGCCCTGGCGCCAGCTCCCATAGCGCGGCTGCCAGCCGAGCTCGCGCTTGGCCTTCTCGTTCGAGGCACCCCGCACGTCGGTCATCATGAGCGTTGCCGTCTCACCGGCCAGGAGCCGACCGAGCCAGCGCGGGATACGCCTTGGTGGCTTGGCATCCAGCGCACCCGCCAGCACCGGCAGCCACTCCCGCACCGGCGCGGGCTCGTCGTCCACCACGTTGTAGATACCCGGCTGGCCGCGCTCGACCGCGATCGCGGTCGCCGCCGCGGCGTCTTCGACGTGGACGTGCGACCAGACGCCACCACCGTCCCCGACGATCGGGAACCGACGCTTGCGGATCGGCGCCGCCATCACCGCATCCAGAGCCAGGCTGATCCCGGTTCCCGGACCGTAGAAGCCGCCGTAGCGCAACACGAGACCCTCGCCCCACTCGATCGTCGTCACCGCCCGCTCGAGGTGGAGGATTCCCGGCAGCGCCATCCGCAGCGCCGCCGGCGGGTCGGGATCGATGGGATCGGCCTCGGTCAGCACCGGCCCGCCCGTGCGCGCCCATCGGAACGCCCCAAAACTCTGCGCCACGAAGCGCCGTGCCCCCACGGCGCGGCCAGCAGCCAAGAGATGGTCCGTCGCCTCGGTACGCAGGCGGTTGGTCATGGTAAACGCGGAGGAGCGCTCAGGGTGCCGCGCGTCACGGACGCTCATCGGCCCGGACAACGCCGTGAGCTGATGCACGATCACCTCAGGCTCGGCGGACGCCACCGCCTCGGCGACCGCGCCGGCATCGAGAGCGTCGACCACCACCGGGCGCCCTCCCAGGCCGCGCACCAGGTCCTGTTTCGATGCGCTCCTGGTCATCCCGACCACCTCGTGGCCTCCCGCCACCAGCTGCGGGACGAGCGCTCTGCCGAGAACACCCGTGGCGCCGGCCACGAAGACCTTCATGACTGGTCCTTTCGTCTCATTTGCCCTTTGAGACGAAACAGAGCCGCCGCCCGTGACAGAGCTCGATGCGCGCACGTCCGATACTCGCACGTGTGCACTACCCGAAGATGCTTCGCCAGGCGGAAGGAGGTGTCAGCGGACGTCGACAACGAGATCTTGCCCGTCGTCCCAGGCGAGCGTCTCGGGCTTGGGCGGTGACTTGCCTGCGTTCGTCCAGAATCGGAAGTAATCGCCGCCTTGCTGCGGGTCCGCTGGGTGCGCGATGGGCAATTGTGGTCTTTAGGTCTAACGCGGTGAGCGGCCGCGGCAGAACTCACGCACGGCCTGGTTGAACTGCTCGGGCCGCTCGAGGTTGCTCACGTGACCGGCGCCGGGGATCAGGACGAGCTTCGTGTCTGGGATCGCCTCTTCGAACTGGCGTGCGACTCGGAGCGGCGAACGGGCGTCGAGCCCGCCCCAGATCAGCAGGGTCGGCACGGCGATGCGGGGCAGCAGGTCGCGCTGGTCGGCCTCGGCCATCACCAACAGCTGCGTCCTGAGGCTCTCGGGGCGGACAGCGGCGGCGATTTCCTCGAGCAAGGGGACGAACTCGGCCGGCGGGTCGCCGGCGAACAGCCCAGGAAGGGTGGGGTCGAACTCCTCGGCGGGCGCTGCGAGCATCTGGCGCGCGCCCTCGACGCGGGACTGCACCTCCTCCTGGGGCAGCGAGCCTTTCCAGCCGGCGTAGGTGTCGATCAGGATCAGCGTCGCGACGAGGTCGGGATGGTGGCGGTAAAGCTCCTGCGCGACAGTGCCGCCCCAGGAGAGCCCGGCCACGTGCGCCGGGCCGAGCGCGAGCGCCTCGATCAGCGCCGCGAGGCAGTTCGCGTAGTCCGCGAGGCTGAAATCCGCAGGCACATCTGAGGAGCGGCCCGCCCCCGGCTCGTCCCAGGCCACGACCGTGAACTCGTCGGCCAAGGCGGCGAGCTGCGGTTGCCACACGCGGGCATCCTCGGCAGCGCCGTGCACGAACACGAGCGGCGGCCCCTTCCCGACGCGCTCGTAGGCGATCTCGAGGCCATTCGCCCGGGCGACCTCCACAGTCGCAACCTACACGCACGTCGGGGGCAAATGGGATCTATCGGCGCTCGCTACCGCGTCGCAAGAAGAGAAGCTGCAGTGTGTGCGCTTCGCCGCGCTCCTCGGTTTCATCGAAGGCGGCCGCTCGCCATGCCCGCCCGAGATTCCTGATCGCCCGATGCGTCCGCGATGGCTTCGAAGCGGGGGCCTGACGGAATCCCCGGCTATCGGCTCTCGAAGAGTTCCTCGATGAAGCCGAGTACCTCAGGCGCGGCCGGATCGATGAGGTGGCCGCCGCCCACCAGCGCGGTGCCGACGTGGCGGTCGACCGACGGCGGCCAAAGCTGGGCGCCGCTCGTTCGTATCAACCCCGGCTCTGATCCGGCGCGCGGGTCGACGACCGCCAGGCGTTCACGCCGGCCGTACATGTGGGAATGAGGGCACGGTCACGGTGACGTTCTACGACTTCCGCAACAACACCGCGGCCGACGGCGTCTTCGCCACCCACCAGTGGGGCGTGCACTGCCACCCGGCGAGCGAGGACTGCTCGCGGTCGGCGGGCTGGAATGAGGAGACCCGGGTGACGCCGGCGTCGTTCGACATGCGCCGGGCCCCGTTCGCGGGCGGCTACTTCACCGGCGACTACGAGGGGCTGGGGTTCGCCCGCAGCGACGGCGACGCCGTCGGGCCGGCGAGCGACGTCTTCGTGTCCTACTTCTCGCAGCCGCACGGAGGCGACCCGTGTGTGGCCGGCTGGGGCGAGGACGGTGCGCTGGAGGCGGTCACCGAGTTCGCCAAGACGATCGACGAGCTCGCCCGGCGGATCGAGAGCGCGCTGCAGGAAGCGCTCGATCGCGCGCTCGTCGCCGTGCAGCTGGGCGCCCGCCGGTGGGCTGCCGTGCCACAGGATCCCGGCGAGGACGCCGGGGTCGGCGGCGATGACGGCGATTATTTACTACGAAGGAGCCACCATGACCGAGCGCGACGGGTACGAGCACGGCGTCCCCTGCTGGGTCGACACCTGGCAGGAAGACCCCGACACGGCGGCGACGTTCTACGCCGGCGTGTTCGGCTGGGACGTGGAGAAGGGCACCCCGCCCGGTACGGACACGCGGTACTACATGTGCCGGCTGCGCGGGAGCGACGTGGCCGCGATCGGCTCGCCCCCGCCCGCCGGAATGCCGCCCGCGTGGACCACGTACGTGTGGGTCGACGACGCCGACGCGGTCGCCGCGAGCGCGGTGAAGGCCGGCGGCAGCCTCCTTGCCGAGCCCTTCGGCAGCCTCGACGGCGGGCGGATGGCGATCGTCGCCGATCCC
>JBKGUS010000181.1:0-7408 GCA_046462295.1 Thermoleophilaceae bacterium
CTCACGGACGCGGTGGCGGGCCTGAAGCGAGCGGCTACGGAGCGCTCGCCCGTCTAGACAGCCGTTCCATCGCCTCGCCGGATCGGCATCCGCATAGACGCCGCGGGCCGGTTCCGGCTATCCAACCATGTCGGCTGGGCACTGAAGAAGCGGTCGCGCTCCATGTCGTCGTGTACCTGTTCGATGGTCTGGCCCGTGTGGCGCGCGTAGATCTCGTCGAGCAGCCTGCGCAGCTCCAGGACCTCCTTGGCGTGGATCTCGATGTCGGTCGACTGGCCCTGGAAGCCGGAGGACGGCTGGTGGATCAGGATGCGCGAGTTCGGCAGCGAGAAGCGCTTCCCCTTGGTCCCGCCGGTGAGGATCAGCGAGGCGGCCGACATGGCCATCCCGTAACACAGCGTTTGCACGTCAGGGCGGATGTACTGCATCGCGTCGTAGATCGCGAGGCCGGCGTGCAGCGAGCCGCCCGGCGAGTTCACGTATATCGAGACGTCCTTGTCGGGATCGTCCGACTCGAGGTGGATCAGCTGGGCGACCACCAGGTTGGCGATGTCGTCGTCGATCGGCTGGCCGATGAAGACGATGCGCTCGTTGAGGAGGCGCGAGTAGATGTCGAAGGAGCGCTCCCCGCGGGAGGTCTGCTCCAGCACCATGGGCACCAGCGAGCTGGTGGCGCGTCCGATCTGCATCGAGGTCTCCTTTCGTCCGGCTGGCCGAACGCAGCCGGCTCGGCCGGCTGCGAACGGTTGTTGTTAACCTGCAACCGTCTGGTTGCCAATCCTAGCGCAACTGTTTGGTTGCACATGGAGGATCGTGTGGAAGCTGAGAACGAAATGGAGCTGACCCGGGAGATCACGCTGCCGGCCACGGCAGAAGAGGTGTGGCGCTCGCTCGATGAGCCCGCCTGGCTCGGCGAGGGCGCCTCGATCGAGCTGCATCCCGACGGCGAGGTGCGCGCGGACGACCGGACCGGCTTCGTCGAGGAGGTCGAGGAGGAGCGGCGGCTCGTGTTCTGGTGGGCCGCACCGGACGAGGACTCGACGCGCGTGGAGCTGTCATTCGAAGAGGACGGTGACGTGACTCACGTGCGCGTCGTGGAATCGCGGCCGCTGGCGATGCTCGACCTGTACGGCGCGGAGATCGTGACGAGCGCCCCGCAGTTCCGGCAGCCGGAGATGCTCGCGCGCTGATGGAGGCGCATTTGCCCGCGGACCCGGCCGACGCGGTCTTCGGCGCCCTTGCCGACGGCACTCGCCGGCGGCTCCTCGCCCTGCTCGGCGAGCGCGGCGAGGCGAGCGCGACGGATCTGGCCCGCGAGCTGCCGGTCACCCGGCAGGCGGTGCAGAAGCACCTGGGCACGCTGTCGGGGGCGGGCCTCGTGTCGGCGCGCCGCTCGGGCCGCGAGGTGCTCTACCGCCCCACCCCCGCGCCGATGTCCGAGGCGATGGCCTGGATGGCGGAGGTCGGCGGCCAGTGGGACGAGCGGCTGGCGGCCCTCGAGCGGCAGATCGCCGCGTCGGGCCGGGCGAAGGCCTGATCCGGGCCGGGACGGCGCCCCTACAGCCCCCGGTGACCTGCCGGCTGCTCGGCGGTGTCGGGCTCGCCGGCACCGTCCGGGCCGGACGCGGCGTCGACCCCGACCCCCTGCCGCATCGACTCCGTGCGCTCGCGGCGCTTCTCCTCGGCGTCCGGGTCGCGCCGGTCGGCGCGGACCGAGAGCAGGATCCCAATCGTGAACGCCACCGCGATGATCGCCAGGCTCACCACCGGGCCGATCTTCACCAGGTCCTCGATCAGCAGCTTCACGCCGACCAGGCCGAGCACGATCGCGATCGTCTCGTCGAGGTAGCGGAACCGCTCGATCAGGCTCTCCACCAGCACGAACAGCGCCCGCAGTCCCAGCAGGGCGAACACGTTGCCCATCCAGATGATCAGCGGCTCGCGCGTGATCGCGAACGCGGCCGGGATCGAGTCGATCGCGAACGCCAGGTCGGCGAACACCACCGCCGCGAGGCAGAGGAAGAGGGGCGTCGCCCAGCGCCTCCCGTCCCTCTTGACGAACCAGTGGCCCTCATGGAACTCGCTCGTCACCGGATAGAAGCGGCGCACGAGGCGCACCATCAGGTTCTTGTCCGGGTCGACGTTCTCCGCCACCCCGCGCCAGATCCGGTAGGCGAGCACGATCAGCCCGGCGCCGAGCAGGTAGATCACGAAGTGGAACCGCTCGATCAGCTCGACGCCCAGCAGGATGAAGATGCCCCGCATCGCGAGGGCGGCCACGATTCCCCAGAACAGGAGCCGCGGCCGGCGCTCGTACGGCACGCCGAAGTAGGCGAACAACAGAAGGAAGACGAACAGGTTGTCGAGCGACAGCGAGCGCTCGATCAGGTAGACGGTGGTGTACGAGACCGCGTCGTCGCTGCCCTCCAGGATCAGTACCGGGATCGCCGCCAGCAGCGACAGGGCAAGCCACCCGATCGACCAGATGACCGCCTCGCGGAAGTTGGGTTCACGCCCGCGCGCGAAGAAGTGCAGGTCGAGGGCTAGGAACACGAACAGAGCGACCAGCAGCCCTGCCAGCAGTGCGAAATCGGCACCCGTCACGCCGTGGACCTTAGAGTGCGGGCATGCTCGGACACGTCGCCCTGGGGAGCTGGAGCGGTGGGCGCTTCATGCGCTTCGGGGAGCCGATTGCGGAGGAGCGGCTCGAGGCGCTGCTTCGTCCGGGGGACGGAATCCGTTCGATCATTACCGCCGACGCCTACGGCGCGGGTGAGGCGGACGCGCTCGTCGGCCGCGCCCTGAGGGGGGTTCCGCGAGCCGGCTACGCGCTGGCCGGCGCCGTCGGCCACGACTTCTACAAGGGCGAGCGAGAGGGGGCCAAGGGCTACCCGCGCTTCACCGATCCCCGCCTGCGCCCGCCCCACAAGTACGGCGACTACCTGCGCATGGCGACCGAGCGCAGCCTCAAGCGCTGCGGCGTCGACTCCTTCGACCTCCTGCTGCTCCACAACCCCGACCGTCGAGGCTTCGAGTCGCCCGAGGTGTGGACCGCGCTGCGCGAGCTGCGCGACGAGGGTCTCACGCGCGCGATCGGCGTGGCGCCCGGCCCCGCGAACGGCTTCACCCTCGACCTGATCGGCTGCTTTGAGCGCTACGGCGAGCTGATCGACTGCGCCATGGTCATCCTGAACCCGCTCGAGCCATGGCCGGGCGAGCTGGTCCTGGACGCGGCGGCGCGCTTCGAGGTCGGCATTCTCACGCGCGTGGTCGACTACGGCGGCGTGTTCCACGACGACCTTCTACCCGGTCATCCGTTCCCACGCGGCGACCACCGCGGCTTCCGGCCGGAGGGCTGGGTCGAGGCGGGGCGCGAGAAACTCGAGCGGATGCGCCCGGTCGCCGAGCGGCATCGCCTCACGATGCTCCAGCTCGCCTGCGCGTGGAACCTCTCCCACGCGGCGGTCGAGTGCGTCGCGCCAACCCTGATCGAGGAGCCCGGCGGCGCCAAGCCGATCGAGGCGAAGCGCGAGGAGCTGGCCAGGGTCCCGGAGCACTCGCCGCTCAGCGTCGAGGAGGTCGTCGAGATCCGTGCCATCGGCGACAACACCGGCTCGATGCTGCTCAAGGGCGCCACCCCCGACCACGAGGGCGAGGAACAGCCGGACCGCTGGGAGGTGGCTAAGGAGCAGGTCGAGGCGGCCCGTCGCTGGCGCATCGATCCCGAGCGGGACCTGCGCCGGACGGTCGGCGTCGCCTGATCAGGGCTGCTCGAGGAGCTCGGCGCAGCGCTGCAGCTCCTCCGTGTCCTCGGGGCGCGCCTTGTCCAGGCACTCGGCGTAGCGCCGGAAGGCCTCGGGGTCGTCCGAGCCCCCGTCGGCCCCGCCGGACGGCATGTCGGGCGGCGCCGGCGCGTCGGGCTCCTCCCCTCCCCCTCCGAGCCCGCCGGGCAGGCCGCCCGCGCCGAGCGACTCGGTCAGGTCGGAGAGCGGCCGCGCGCTCGCGGGGGCCTCGATCTCCTGGTCGCCGTTCACGTCGCGGAACTCGATCGAGAAGACGATGGAGCCGCCGTCGAGTCCGCCGAGCCCCGCGCGGCTGCGCTTGGGGATCTCGAACTCCACCCGGCCCGACACCCGCCGGATGATGTCGTCCGCCTTGCCCACGTAGATGTCGAAGGTCGGGTCCTGCACGGCCTCGGTGAGCTCGCGGATGTCCGCCTCGCTCAACCGCGGCGGAGGCGCCTGGCCGGCTGCGCCGCCGAGCGCCGACCCGGAGCGCTCGACGAACTGATTCAGGTTTCGCATGAGGATCTCCACGTCGAGCCTGCCGGACACGTGGCGGGTCTCCACCCCGGCCACCTCGGCGTTGCCCTCCTCCTCTGCCTCGGCAAGCCAGGAGCGCGGGGCCAGGCCGAGCTCGCTGAGCGGGCGGCCGCCGCCGTTGCTGTTTCGCCGAATCGCCTCGTTCGCCTCGCGCACGCGCGCGGGCGGCTGCTCGTAGTAGACGTCCTGGAACTTCACGAAGGCGCGGTCGCCGGTGGTGAGCACGCCGCTGGTCACCGTCTGGCCACCCCCGTCCGACCCGATCCGGAGCTCGATGTCGGCCGACGGCAGCTTGTCCTCGTTCGTGCGGAACGGGCCCTCGGCCTCGATCCGGATCGGCCGCTCGAGCACTCCGGTCATCTCGATCTCGGCCTCCAGCGTGAGGTCGGCGCTGCGGATCTCCCCCGAGAAGGCGCGGTCGAGCAGGTTCTCGACGCTGTCGGTGTCGTCCTCGCCGCCGCATGCCGCCGGCACGAATGAAGCCAGCAGCAGCAGGAGAAGCAGACGACGCACGCCGGGCAGGATAGTGGGAAGGGTCCTGCAATCTGAGCGGTTCACCGCAACCCTTCGCAACCATCATCGTTGTACGTCTGATGCGGCAGAACTCCCGGACCATCGCGGTCGCGGTGGCCGCCGCTCTGCTTGCGGCGGCCCCGGCCCATGCAGGTGAGGTCATCCTCGTGGATGGCGACCGCGCCGTCCGCGTCAACGATCCCGCCGTGCCCACCGAGCGCGAGGTGTCCCTCGGCATGCCCGTCGGGGGACGCAGGGCCATAGGGATCGCGGCGGCGCGGTCCGATCGCGAGGCGAGGGCGGCGCGCCGCGCGCGCAGGGCGTGGAGGCTCGCGCGCGGCGCCCCCCCGAAGAGGAAGCGGCGTGCCGACCGCCGCGCCGTCTACGCCGCGTTGAAGCGCGCCGCGCGCCGCCGCGGCGTCGAGGAGGCGGACCTGCGGCGCTGGCGGACCTGGTACGTCCGGTCGCTCCGCACCTACAGGAGGCTCCGCGGGGCCCGCCAGGACCAGCTCGGCTACGTGATCGACTCGGTCGAGGCGCTGGCCCTCTCGAAGCGGCTGGGTGTGTCGCGCATGCCGGCGGCCTTCGTGCAGCTCGAGCGCAACCGGCGCTACTGGCGCTCGCTTCCGTACCCCGGCGCCGGCGACCAGGTCAGCTTCAAGGGCAGCGAGATCCTCTACCAGTACTTCCCCGGCGAGGGCCTCCAGCTCCACCCGCTCTCGACCTTCAAGAAGGCCAACCACATGTTCGGCGACTGCAACAGCGGCTCGCCGAGCTGCGACCAGGCGGGCCTCCGGCGACTGCTCGACGAGATGACCGAGCTCGCCGTGCGGCGGTCGCGCAAGTTCATCGCCTGGGAGTACGCCTTCCACTTCGGCGGCGGCTCGCCGCCGTGGATCAGCGGGCTGTCGCAGGGCACCGCGCTCCAGGCGTACGCCCGCGCCGGCACGCTGCTCCAGGAGCCGAGCTACGTGGAGACGGGACGCGCCGGCCTGGGCGCGTTCGAGACGAGGCCGCCCAGGGGCGTGCGCACGCGCGGGCCGCGCGGCGGCGTGCATTACCTCGAGTACTCGTTCGCCCGTCGCCTCTACATCTTCAACGGCTTCCTGCAGGCTCTGATCGGGCTGCACGACTTCGGCAAGCTGACCGGCGAGGCGCGCGCCACCGCCCTCTTCCAGCAGGCCGAGCCCGAGGCGCGCGCCGAGGTGCCGCTGTCCGACGTCGGCGACTGGTCGCTCTACTCCTACCGCGGCAACGAGTCGACGCGCGACTACCACGAGCTCCTGCGCGAGTTCCTGGCCTCGATGTGCACGCGCCGCCTCGGGCCGCTCTACTGCGACTACGCCGAGCGCTACCGGGGCTACCAGGTGGATCCGCCCGAGCTGACCTACACCGGCCCCCAGGGCGCGGTCGAGGACGAGCCGATGGCGATCCGCTTCGAGCTCTCGAAGCTGTCAGCCGTCGAGGTGAAGGTGATGCGCGGCTCGAAGGTCGTCTTCTCGAGGGTCGCCACCTTCCGACGCGGATCCGGTTCGTTCTCGTTCCGCCCCGGCGCGCCCGGCACGCTGACCGTGCGCCTGGCGGCCAAGGAGCTGCGCACCGGACTCGGAAAGCGGGACCGCGCCTCGGGCGAACTGGACGTGCAACCCGCCAGGTAGGGCTAGGATCGGCGCTTCAATGGCGCCTCGCACCATCCTGTACACGGGGAAGGGCGGGGTCGGGAAGACGAGCGTCGCCGCCGCCACCGCACGCCGCTGCGCCGCCTCCGGTCTACGCACGGTGGTGCTCTCGACCGACCCGGCCCACAGCCTGTCCGACTCGCTCGAGGCCGAGCTCGGCCCCGAGCCCACGCGGGCCGGGCCGAACCTGTTCGGCCAGGAGGTGCAGGCCCAGGAGGAGATGGAGCGCCACTGGGACTCCGTGCAGGGCTGGCTCGGCTCGCTGCTCGAGGAGCGCGGCGTCGACCGGATCTCCGCCGAGGAGCTTACGGTGCCGCCTGGCATGGACGAGCTGTTCTCGCTCCTGTGGATCAAGCGCCATCACGAGGAGGGCGAGTTCGACTGCGTGGTGGTGGACTGCGCGCCGACCGGCGAGACGCTGCGGCTGCTCTCGTTCCCGGACGTGGTGACCTGGTGGCTCGAGCGCATCCTGCCCTCGCAGCGGCGGCTCGCCCCCTTCGCACGCAGCCTGTTCGACATGCCGCTGCCGGGCGACGGCGTGTTCCAGGACGTGGAGCGCCTGGCCCGCAATCTGGTCGCCATGAACGGCATCCTGCGTGACCGCTCGCGCACCACGGTGCGGCTCGTGACGAACGCGGACCGGATGGTCGTGAAGGAGGCGATGCGGACCTTCACCTACCTGAACCTCTACGGATACCTCACGGACGCGATCGTCGTCAACCGGCTGCTGCCGGCCGACGGCTACTTCGCCGCCTGGAGCGAGGTGCAGCGCGAGCAGCTCGACCTGGTGCGCTCCGCGTTCGAGCCGGTGCCGGTGCTGACCGCGCCGTACCTGGAGCGCGAGGTGGTGGGACCGGAGATGCTCGACCGGCTTGCCGGCGAGGTGTTCGGCGA
>JBKGUS010000182.1:0-5974 GCA_046462295.1 Thermoleophilaceae bacterium
CCTCGGCGTCGAAACCGGCCTCCACGACCAGGTCGTCCTCGACCCGCACGGTCACCCGCACGAGGTCGCCGCAGGCCGCGCCGCCCGCGGCGCCGGAGTGCGGCAGGCCGGCCAGTGCGCCGAGTCCACGCGGCGCCGAAAGGTGGTCCTCGAACCCCATCCAGGGCAAGCCTGACAGATCCCTCAGTGCGGGCCCGGAAGCCGAAGCGGTGCTAGCCTCGAACATGGCCCGAGCCTGTACGTAGGCCGGTCGTACATGTTGAGCCGAACATCACCGGGATGGGAGTCCGGCTCGTGGTAGGGCCGTGGCCCGCCACGGAGGACACCCGCGCTTGCTAGGACAGCAGGCCCAACTCTCGACCCACGGCAGCGGCAGGCTGGGGCCACCCTTCTGCCTTGGGCTAAGACGCGATGCGCTTGAGCACAGTCTGGCCTCTGGGTGAAAGCCGATAGCCGGGGTTCAGGCTTTCGGTGAGGCCGAGCTCCTTCAGCTTTCGCACGTCGCGTTTGAAGGGCAGCTTCTCGCGGCCCATCGCGGCCGCTAGCTCCTCGGCGCGGACCTCCGGGTTCTGCGCGATCAACTCGAGCACCGCCCGTGTCCACGGGCCGTGGCGGCTCGCTTCGTCGAGTCGCTCGAGTTTCCGGGCGATCGCGCCGAGCTCGTCCTCGCTCAGGTCGGCCTTCGCGCGCAGCTCGACGCGCGGGTCCGCGCCCGCGTAGCGCAGCTCGATCCGGTGGATCTCGCCGCGGTCGCGCTCGCCGAGCATCGCGAGGAGATCCTCGGCCGAGTCGAAGCCCGCCCGCCGGGCCTCGTCCTCGCCGAGCGACGAGCGCTCGACCACCTCGACCTCGTCCACCTCGAGCACCCCGACGGCCGTCCGCAGACGGCTCCCGGGTCGCACCCGCGCCCGCTCCCAGCGGCGGAACGCGAGGTCGACCCGGCCGTCGCGGATGGCGTCGAGGACTCGGAGCGGGAAGAGCACGCGGCGATGATCTCGCAGCTAGCGCCTGCCCGCGCGGCCGGCGCTCGCCGCGGCGCCGCCGGCGGTGGCGGCCTGCAGGGACGCGAAGCCCCCCACAACCAGCGCCTGCAGCACGATCCACACGGTGCCCACGGTCGTCGGCGACGAGACACCCGCGATCGCGAATGCCAGCGAGGCGACAGCCCAGAGTGCGTTCGCGCCGGCGATCGCCATCACCGCGCCGCGTGAGATCGCCGGGCGGGTGGCCACCAGCCAGACGCCGGCCGCGAACATCACCAGGAAGGCGCCGATCGGCCGCTGCAGCGCCGCGTCCACGCCGAACAGATCCTCGAGCGGACCCGCCGCGGCGAGATAGGCGACGCCGTTCGCACCGGTCACGACCGCGTCGAGCTTGAGCACGAGGCGCAGAAGCGTCTCCCGCGAGAGGGTCGGATTGCTTGTGGTTGTCGTCGATGCGGTCATCACGACGACCACGATGACGCCGGGAGGGAACTGCGTCGATTACCTCGGCGGTAAGGCTCGCTATTCAGGCACGCTCGCCGGCATGATCTCGCGCGGGCGGCTGGTCCATCTTGATGCCCAGCTCCCTCAGCTGGCGGTCGTCGGCCGGCGCCGGGGCTCCCGTCAACGGGTCCGCGCCGCTCGCCGCCTTCGGGAAGGCGATCACGTCGCGGATCGACTCGCGCCTTGCGAGCAGGGCAACGATCCGGTCGATTCCGAAGGCGATTCCGCCGTGCGGCGGGGCGCCGTACGTGAATGCCTCCAGCAGGAAGCCGAAGCGGGCCTTCGCCTCCTCGGGGCCGATCCCGAGCGCGTCGAACACCTTCTGCTGCACGTCGGGCCGGTTGATCCTGATCGAGCCCCCGCCCAGCTCCCAGCCGTCGAGGACCACGTCGTAGGCGCGCGAGCGCCAGGTGGCCGGGTCCGCGTCGAGGTCGCCGGTGGGCGAAGTGAACGGGTGGTGCATCGAGTCGAAGCGGCCCTCGTCCTCGTTCCACTCGAACATGGGGAAGTCCACGACCCAGAAGCAGTCGTGGCCTTCGGGCCGGCCCTCCGCCAGGTCGGGCCGGAGCGCTCCGAGCACGCGGCCGACCAGCGCAGGGCTGCCGGCGCCGAACAGGATGACGTCGCCCTCACGCGCCTCCAGCGCCTGCGTCGTCTGCGTGACCTCCTCGTCGGCGAGGAACTTGGCGATCGGCGACCGCCACGTGCCGCCCGCCTCCACCACCGCCCAGGCGAGCCCCTTGGCGCCGAGCGACTTCGCCTTCTCCTCGAGCTTGTCGATGCGGCTGCGCGGGAAGTCCCCGCGCGCCCGCAGGGCGCGAACGACCCCGCCACCCTCGACCGCGCCTCCGAACACCTTGAACTGGGAGCCCCGGAAGACGTCGGTCAGGTCGACGATCTCCACGCCGAGCCGGCGGTCCGGGCGGTCCGACCCGTACTTGAGCATCACGTCGTCGTACATGACGCGCTCGAGCGGGAGCTCGACCTCGATCCCCCCGAGCGCGAGCACGCGCTGGAGCAGCGGGTCGATCAGCTCGTGCACGTCCTCCTCGTCGACGAAGGCCATCTCCACGTCGAGCTGGGTGAATTCGGGCTGGCGGTCGGCGCGGAAGTCCTCGTCGCGGAAGCAGCGCGGGATCTGGAAGTAGCGCTCGAGGCCCGCGACCATCAAGAGCTGCTTGAACAGCTGGGGCGACTGAGGCAGTGCGTACCAGGAGCCGCGCATCAGCCGGCTCGGGACCAGGAAGTCGCGCGCGCCCTCGGGCGTCGAGCGGGTCATGATCGGCGTCTCGATCTCGAGGAAGCCCTGCTCGCTGAGGTGGTCGCGGATCGTCTTGACGACCTCGTGGCGAAGGATCATGGTGTCCCGCATCGGCGCCTTGCGCAGGTCGAGATAGCGGTAGCGGAGCCGCAGCTCCTCCCCCACAGGCTCGTCCTCGTCGATCTGGAAGGGCGGCGTCTCGGCGTCGGCCAGCAGCTCGAACTCCGACACGGCCAGCTCGACTTCGCCGGTGGGCAGGCTCGGATTGACCGTGCCCTCCTCGCGCCGCAGCAGCTCGCCCGTGGCGCTGATGACGTCCTCGGCCCGGAGCCGCCCGGCCGCCGCGTGCGCCTCGGGCGCCTCCTCGGGGCGGAAGACGAGCTGCAGCAGGCCGGTGCGGTCGCGCAGGTCGATGAAGATGAGCCCACCGTGGTCGCGGCGGCGGTGCACCCAGCCGGCCACGCGTGGCCGCTCGCCGACCTCCTCCGCCCGCAGCTGGCCGGCCCAGCGGTCGCGGTAGCGGTTCGGGCGCGGGGGCCTCACGCGGGCGCGTCCTTCGCGGGCGCGCCCTTCGCGGGGGCGTCCCTCGCGGGCGCGTCCCTCGCGGGGGCGTCCCTCGCGGACGCATCCTTCGCGAACGCCTCCCGCACGAGCCCGACCACCTCGTCCGGCCCCGCCGCCTCTTGCTGCATGCCGCTGTCCATGTCCTTCACGTCCATCGAGTCCCCCAGGATCACCGTGGTGCGAGCGCCGATGCGGTCGGCCTGCTTGAGCTGCCCCTTCAGCGATCGCCCGGCCTGCTCGATCTCTACCCGGATGCCTTCGTCGCGCAGCCGCCGGGCGAGCTCGAAGGCGGTCCGCATGCGATCCGGCTTCGCGAGCGCCACGTACACGCGCGGCTCGGCCTCCACCTCGGCCTCGGACGCCAGCAGGATCCGCTCGATCCCGGCCGCCCAGCCCACCCCGGGCGTCGCGGGCCCGCCCAGCTCCTCGATCAGGCGGTCGTAGCGGCCGCCCCCGCCGAGCGCCGCCTGCGCGCCGAGACGCTCCGACTCGAACTCGAACACCGTGCGCGTGTAGTAGTCGAGCCCACGCACGAGCGTCGAGTCGACCTCGTACTCCATCCCCGCGGCATCGAGCAGGGCCCGAACGTCGGCGAAGTGCTCGGCGTCCTCGGGGTCGAGCTGGTCCAGCAGGCGCGGCGCCTCCTCCATCACGGCTCGCGTGCCGGGGTGGTCGGCGTCGAAGGCGCGCAGAGGGTTCTGGTCGAGCCGCTCGCGCACCTCCTGCGACAGCTCGCCCTCGCGCGCGCGAAGAAACGACGCCAGCTCCTCCAGGTATTCCGCGCGCGTCTCCGGCGTGCCCAGGCTCGACAGCCGCAGGCGCGCGGGCCCGGCCCCGGCCACCTCGATGACCTCGGCGAGCAGCAGGATCAGCTCGGCGTCGAGGCTCGGATCGTCGGACCCGAGCGCCTCCGCGTCGACCTGGGTGAACTGTCGGAACCGCCCGGCCTGCGGGGCCTCGTGGCGGAAGAACGGGCCCCAGGTCCACAGCTTCACCGGCTGGGCCAGCTTGTGCATCCCGTGCTCGACGTACGCCCGGCACATCGCCGCGGTGGCCTCGGGGCGCAGCGTCAGCGAGCGGCCAGCCTTGTCCTCGAAGGTGAACATCTCCTTCTGGACGATGTCCGTCGCCTCCCCCACTCCGCGCGCGAACAGCTCGGTCTCCTCGAAGACCGGCGTCTCGAACGGCTCGTAGCCGGCCCTGTCGAGCAGGTCGGCGGCGTCTCGCTGGAGCCGCAGGCGGCGGCGCGCGTCGCCGGGCATGACGTCGAAGGTCCCTCGCGGGGCCTGCATTTTCATTGCTAGCGGGCCAGCTCGGCCAGGAACGGGTTGCCGGCGCGCTCCGCGCCCAGGGTGGTGAGGCCCATGTGGCCGGGATATACGGCCGTCTCGGGAGGAAGCGTCTCAACCAGCGTGCGAATCGACTCCAGCAGCGTGCCCCAATCCCCGCCCGGGAGATCGACGCGCCCGACCGATCCCTCGAACAGGACGTCGCCGGAGAAGATCGCCTGCTCGTCCGGGATCGAGAACGTGACGTGACCGGGGCTGTGGCCGGGCGTGAAGAGGACATCGATCTGATAACCCGCGAGCTCGAGCTTCTCGCCCCCCTTCAGCGTGTGCTCGGCGTCGTAGGACTCGAACGGCCCGAAGCCCGGCCAGGGCACGAACGAGTTGATGTCCTCGAGGACGAACTTCTCGATCTCGGGCACCCACACCTCGGCGCCGGTCGCCCGCGCCACCGGCGCCACCGCGCCGACATGGTCGAAGTGCGTGTGGGTGAGCAGGATTCCGTCGAGCGTCACGCCCAGCTGGTCGACCGCCGCGAGCAGCTTCTCGGCCTCGTCGCCGGGATCGACGATCAGCGCCCGGTCCGAGCCGTCGTGGCGGAAGATGTAGGTGTTCTCGGCCACCGGGCCGACGGTGAACATCCGCACGTCCATGGTCAGCGCTGCTGCTTTCGCCGCTGGCGGAAGCGGTAGATCATCGTGTCGGTGAAGTAGCCGAGCGGGATGTAGAGCAGGAACATCAGCGTGGCGAGCACCACGCCCTGCGAGACGCCCTGGCCGAACAGCAGGATCACGAGCACCCCGAAGAAGGCCGCGGCGATGGCCGCGCGGTTGACCGCGCTGCGCCAGGTGGGCGGCCTGTCGAGCCGCTCCTGGCGCCGCTTCTGGGAGATCTGCTTGGCCTCCTCGGCGGTGCGGGGACGGCCCGTCCGGCCGGCGCGCTCGATCGTCCCGGCGGGTGTGCCGCGGTGCTTGCGGCTGCGCTTGCGCTTGGTCTGCGCCATTGCTCATATGGACCCTACTCAAGCGCCGCGAGCGCTTCCTCCAGGATGTGCCGCTCGGGCGAGAAGCCGCGCAGCGGCACGTCCTCCGGGAAGCCCTCGAAGGCGGATCGTGGAGCGAGTCCGATCAGCTCGCCCTCGGCGACCGGGGCCCGCGCGCGAACGCGCTCCACGATCTCGGCGAGCGGCACGGCCCGGTGGTCGTGGACGTTGGTCGACACCTGCGCGCGCCCGCGCTCGGCGAGATACAGGCCGAGCGCCCGCACGCCGGGCGGCCCGCCGCCGGACTCGCGCAGGCCGGCGGCGATCGACTTCGCGAGCTCGACGTCGTCGGTGGCGAGGTCCACGTTGAAGGCGAGGAGCGGCGGCCGCGCCG
>JBKGUS010000183.1:0-4023 GCA_046462295.1 Thermoleophilaceae bacterium
TTCGCCAACGTCGTGCTGGTCGACGAGGTCAACCGCGCGTCGCCGAAGACCCAGTCCGGGCTGCTCGAGTGCATGCAGGAGCGCCACGTCACAGTGGACAAGCACACCCACGAGCTGGCGCGCCCGTTCCTGGTGGTCGCCACGCAGAACCCGGTCGAGTACGAGGGCACCTACCCGCTGCCCGAGGCGCAGCTCGACCGCTTCATGGTGCGCGTCTCGCTCGGCTATCCGACGACCCAGCAGGAGAGCGACATGCTCCTCGACCACGCCGAGCGCGACCGCGTGCTCGACCTGGAGCCCGTCGCCGAGGTAGCCGAGGTGCTGGCGGCCCAGGCCGCCGCCGCGGCCGTGCACGGTAGCGAGGCGCTGCGCCGCTACGTGGTCGCGATCCTCGACGCCACCCGGGCCGACCCGCGCGTGGACCTGGGCGCGTCGCCGCGCGCCGGGCTGATGCTCTTCCGCGCGGCGAAGGCCGTCGCGGCGCTCGACGGCCGCGACCACGCCCTGCCCGACGACGTGCAGGCGCTCGCCGGCTCGGTGCTCACGCACCGCCTGCTGCTCGCCCCCGGCTCGGGAGCCGAGGAGCGCGCTGCGGTCGTGCGCGACGCGCTGGAGCGAGTGCCCGCACTCTGAGCGCGATGCTCGTCCGCCCGCTCGCCACGGCCGCGCTCGGCCTGGCGCTGTGCCTGGCGGGTGGCACGTTCGACACGGTGTCGCTGTACGTGCCCGGCGTGGCGCTGACCGCGATCGCGGTCGGGTCCACCGCCTGGGTGCTGCTCGCGGCGAAGGGGGCACGGATCGAGCGCGAGGCGGGACCGCACACGGTGGTGGAGGAGGAGGCCTATCCGCTGCGCATCGAGGTGACCTCGGGTCTGCTGCCGCCGCCCGGGGGCGAGCTCATCGAGCCACTGCTCGGCTGGCCCGTCTCGATCGCCGGGCGCTGGTCGCGGCGGGTGCGGATCAACGTGCGCTTCTCGCGCCGCGGCCGGCGCGTGCTCGAGCCCGGCCGGATGGTGATCCGCGACCCGCTCCGCCTCTTCTCGCGCGAGCTCGTAGACAGGGGCGGGGAGGAGGTGCTCGTGCTGCCGCGCATCGAGCCGATCACCGCGCCGGGCGGCGGTGGCGCCGGGGCCGGCGAGCAGGGCGGCCGGGGGATCGATCCCGGCGTGATGGGCCGGCGCCTCGACGCCTCCCTGGCCGAGCTCGAGATCGACGGGCTACGCCCGTACCGCGAGGGCGCGCCGGCGTCGCGCATCCACTGGCCCACGGTGGCCAGGCGCGGCGAGATGCTCGAGCGGCGCCTGGTGGCCGAGCTCGACGCGGCGCCGCTGATCGTGGTGGACCCGTCGGCGCCGTCAGGCGAGGAGGAGCTCGACAAGGCGGTGCGGGCCGCGGCGTCGCTGTGCGTGCATCTGGCCCGTGAGGGCGGCTGCGCGATACTCCTCGCGGGCGAGCGCAGGCCGATCGAGATCGCGCACGACATGGGCGCGTGGCCCGCGGTCCACGTGCGGCTCGCGCTGGTGGAGCCCGGGCCGCCCCCTAGCTCGGCCTCGCTCGGCCCGCGCGGGGGAGCGGTGATCTGGGTGACCGGTGCCGACCTGAGCCGGGCGCCGCGCGCGCTCGAGCGCCTGCCGGCGGGCGCGCGGCTGCTGGTGTCGCCGACGGCGCTGCCCGGGGTGAAGCCCCTGTTCGAGGTGGCCGGCTGCACGGGCTGCCTGGTGGAGCGGGTGAGGCGGGGCGTGGCGGCATGAGCGGCACGCTGCGGCCCGCGGCCGCGACCGCCGGCGCGCCTCCCGTGGCGGCTCGACCCAGCTCGGCCACGTCCACCCGCGCCTCGGAACTTCGGCTCGCGCTCATCCGCCTCGCCACGTTCGGCGCGCTCGCGCTCTTCGGCGCCGCCCACTGGGCCGCCCTCGTAGGCGGGGCCTCGTTCGGGCGCACCCTGCTCGTCGTGCTCGTCGCCACGGGTGGTGGCGCCGTGCTGATCCTGCTCGGCCTGGCCGAGACGCGCCGCTTCCTCACGCGCGCGCTCGGCGGCCGTCCCCGCGGCGCACGGGGGCTCATCGTCGGCCTCGCGCTCCTCACCGGCTTCGCGACGCTTTGCTTGGGGCTGGGCGCGGCCGGCCTGCCACTTCGCCTGCTCGGCCCCGAGAACTGGGCCGAGTTCACCGACGGGCTCGACCGCGGCCTCGGCGGCGTTCAGGGCGTGGACTGGCCCTACGACGGCAAGGACTGGTGGATTCGCCAGACGATCCTGCTGGGCGCGCCGTTCCTGCTGGCCATCGCCACCACCCTCACCTTCTTCCCCAGCCGCCGCGGCGCCTCGCTCTTCCGCGCGGCCGGCCTCGTGGTGGTGCTCGTCCTCTACGGCGCCGCCGTGGTCGAGCACGACCCAGGCGAGCCGCTCCTGCGCGGCTTCGTGCTCCTCGTGCTGGTGGCCGCCTGGCTCTGGCTTCCGCGGCTCGCCACCCGCGAGGCCGCCGCCGGCGCCGCCGTTGTAGTCGCGCTCGGGGTGCTCTCGCTGCCGCCGGCGGCGGCGCTCGACGGCGACCGCCCGTGGTGGGACTACCGCGCCTGGAACTGGTTCGGCGGCGGCACGCCGATCACGTTCAGCTGGAACCACGAGTACGGCCCGCTCGACTGGCCGCGCGACGGGACGACGCTCCTCAACATCCGCTCGGACCGCCCGCACTACTGGAAGGCGGAGACGCTCGACGGCTTCGACGGCCTCCGCTGGATCCGCACGGACAGGACCGAGATTCCCGACCCGCTCGCGGAGCTGCCGCCCCAGTTCGGCTTCGACCAGGGCTCCTGGGACCTCCACGAGTACAACGAGCGCTGGGACGAGGAGATCGAGGTCACGGTGCGCTCGCTCACCAGCGAGCTGATCGTAGGCGCCGGGACCACCTACGAGGTGGAAGGCGCGCGGGCCAGATACACGGCCGACGGCACCACCACGCTCCTGGGCGACCCACTCGAGGAGGGCGACGAGTACACGGTCCACGCCTACGCGCCCGACCCCAGCCGCAGCCTGATGCGTCGCTCGACCGAGGACGGCTATCCGGACTACTACAGCTCCTACACCCGCATCTACCTGCCGAACCCCGGCGAGTCGGCCACCGAGGGGGTCGGGCTGCAGGGCGACGCGGCCCGCAGCGAGGCTTTCGAGAGCCGCGAGGACGTGAACGTCCCGCTGATGAACGAGCCGCTGCGCGACGCGAGCTTCGCAGACGAGCAGCTCCGGAACTCGGCGTATGCACGGATGTACGACCTCGCGCTCGAGTGGACGGCCGGCGAGGAGACCCCCTACGACGCGGTCAAGGCGATCGAGAACCGCCTCCAGGAGGACTACAGGTACGCGGAGCGGGTGCCGACCCGCCCGATCCCGCTGCACGGCTTCCTGTTCGAGGAGCGCGCCGGCTACTGCCAGCAGTTCTCCGGCGCGATGGCCCTTATGTTGCGCATGATCGGGATCCCAGCGCGGGTGGCGGCCGGCTTCTCGCCCGGCTCGTACAACCGCGACAGCAGGGAGTACCGCGTGCGCGACCTGGACGCGCACTCCTGGGTCGAGGTCTACTTCACCGGCATCGGCTGGGTGCCGTTCGACCCCACGCCGATCCGCGCGCCGGCGGAGTCGCAATCGTCGGGGCTGCTCGCCACCAGCGCCGCGCGTGGCGACGCCGGCGAGGTGACCAACCCGCGTGCAGGCGTGGCCGCCGAGCGCGCCCAGGCCGACCCCGGTGGGCGGCTGGGGGAGGACGACGGCTCGAGCTGGCTCCTGCGCCTGCTCGCTCTCCTGGTGCTGGCGGCGCTGGCGGGCGCGGGCGTCTGGCTGGTGCTGCGCGTGCGTGCGCAGCGCGACCTCACGCCCGAGCAGCGGGCCGAGGCCCAGCTGGCGGAGCTGAGCCGCGCGCTCGCCCGGCTCGAGTGGCAGGTGCCGGCGGCCACGACGCTGCTGGGCCTGGAGCGCCGCTTGGGACGCACGGCCGGCCCGGCGTCGGCGCGCTACGCGGCGCGGCTCCG
>JBKGUS010000184.1:0-2531 GCA_046462295.1 Thermoleophilaceae bacterium
CGGGCCCGACAACGGCCTGCTGAGCCTGGCCTGGGAACGGTGCGGCGGCATCGAGCTGGCCGCGGACGTGACGCGCTCGCCGCACCGGCTCGAGCCCGTGTCGGCGACCTTCCACGGCCGCGACATCTTCGCCCCCGTCGCGGCCCATCTCGCCAAAGGCGCCGAGCTGGCCGACGCCGGCGAGCCGCTCGACCCGGATGAGCTCGAGGTCGTCGACCTCCCGGAGCCGCACGCGGAGCAGGGACTGCTCGTCGCGCACGCGCTCGTGATCGACCGCTTCGGCAACGTCGGCCTCGACGTGGACCACGACGACACCGCCGGCACCGGCATCACGCTCGGCGCCGCCGTCGAGATCGAGGCGGGGGGCGAGCGCTACCTGGCGACATACGCCCAGACCTTCGCCGACGTCCGGCCCGGCGAGCTGATCGTCTACGAGGACGCCTACCGCACGCTGGCGCTCGCGATCAACCGCGGCGACGCCGCCGGCACTCTCGGGCTCCAGCCGGACGCCGAGGTGCGCCTGCGGCCGCGATGATCGGGCGACCCCGGGTTCACCACCGGGTGACGGACTCGACCAACGAGCGCGCCCGCGTCCTGGCTTCGCGCGGTGCGCCGCATGGGACGCTCGTCACCGCCTGTGAGCAGACCGCGGGGCGGGGGCGGCAGGGGCGCGAGTGGGTGGCGGCGCCGGGCTCGTCGCTTCTGCTCTCGCTCGTGCTCCGCTCGCCGACCGACGCGTTGCCGCTCGCGGCCGCCGTGGCGGTGTGCGAGGCGCTGCCGGTGAAGGCGGCCATCAAGTGGCCGAATGACATCTGGCTCGGCGAGGCCAAGGTGGCCGGGATCCTCGTCGAGGCACGGCCGCAGGAAGGGTGGGCCGTCGTTGGGATCGGGGTCAACGTGCATGGTGCGCCGCCGATCGAGCACGTCACCTCGCTCGGCTCCGCCATCGGCACGGAGGAGTTGCTCGAGCGTGTGCTTCTTGCGATGGACGCCTGGCTCGCCCGGCCGCTTCCCGAAGTCCTGGCGGCATGGCGCTCTCGCGATGCGCTTCTCGGCGAGACGGTGCGCTGGCAGAACGGCAGCGGTCAGGGGGTGGGCATCGACGAGAGCGGCGCCCTCTTGGTCGACACCGATTCGGGGCGCGTGGCGCTTCAGGCGGGCGAGGTGCACCTGCTCCGCTGAGGCTCGGCACGTTTGTTGCCTGTGGGGCAACAAACGAATGAAGCCTCGGGTCAGGCGGCGTCGCGCTGCTCGTCCGGCTCGTCGTGCGGCTCTCCCGGCGCGTCCTGCTCCTCGCCGGGCGCGTCCTGCTCGTCGCCGTCTTCCTTGCCGGGCGCCTCGTCCACAGCCCCTCGCTGCTGCTGTTCGGGCGTCCCCGCGACCGCCGCGGCGTCGGCGCCCTCGCCGGCCCCGCCCCCGCCCTTCTTCCGCCGCCTGCGTCCGCCGCGCCGCCGCTTCCCCTTCGGGAAGTTCTTCAGGAGCTCGCGCGCCAGCGCGCTCGGCTTGCGGGCCATGCGCATCCGCGCCCCGTCCAGCACCTGCTGTGCCTCCGGCGTGTGCGCCAGAGCGGCGGCCAGCAGCGCCGCCGACAAGCGTCGGTCCTGCTTCCGCGCCGCCTGCACGAGCCGCCGGGCGTTGCGGGCATGCGCGGCGCCCGCGGAGTTGACGAGCAGCCCCAGCAGCCGCTTCGTCTCGGGCCAGCGCTGCACGGCGTACTCCTCGTGCACCTCGCGTGAGTACTCCGCCAGGTGCCAGAGCCAGCGCGCCGCCTGGTCGCGCCGCCCGATCTGCTTCTCCGTCAGCGACTGCAGCAGCACCTTCACGCCCTCGCGGCGCTCGTCGCGCGACCAGCCGCCCACGATCTCGACGGCGTCGTCAAACGCCTCCGGGTCGCGCAGGTTGCCGACCTCGCCCAGCGCTCGCAGCCGCAGCTGCGTGTTGCGGTTCCGGCGCAGGCAGGTGACGAGGAACAGCCGGCGCAGCTCGCCGGTCGAGTCGAAGTGCAGCATCGCCTTTGCTCGGCGCCAGTTGTTCGACGCCACGCGCGCGCCGGCCAGCATCGCCCAGGCCTGCTGCTGGCCCCAGGTCAGGTGCTCCACCGCCATGCGCCACAGCTCGCGCTCGAAGACCTGGGCGCGGCGGTCCTCGTCCGCGGTGACCGGCACCACCCGCCGCTCCACCCGCAGCCGGCGCCCCCGGCCGCGCCGCACCGGGCCGACCACGATCGCTCCGCCGCGGTAGACGTCGCGGTCGAGCAGGGAATGCAGCGTCACGACCGGGTCGTCGTTCGGCGTGGCCGGGTGGACGAAGTCCACGATGATGCCCGCCTCCTTGCCCGGAGTCCGACGGGTCACGCGGCCCACGCGCTGCTGGTAGATGCGCTTCGAGGCCGTCGGCGCCAGGTGCATGCACACCGTCGCCCGCGGCGAGTTCCAGCCCTCGGCCAGCAGCTGCGCGTTCACCAGCACGTCGATCTCGCCGCGCTCGTAGGCGGCGAGGATGCGCGCCAACTCGCGCTTGGGCGTCTCGCC
>JBKGUS010000185.1:0-10486 GCA_046462295.1 Thermoleophilaceae bacterium
GACGTCGGCGACGACCGGCACCGCCGTCCCGCCCGACTCCGAGATCTCCGCGACGGTGCGCTCCGCCGCCTCCGGGTCGCGGTCGATCACCGCCACGCGCGCGCCGTGCTGGGCGAGCAGCCGGCTGACCGCCCACCCGACCGTGCCGTCACCACGGCCGCGGCCGCCTCCGCCGGTCACCGCCGCCGTCCGGCCCGCCATCCACAGAGCGCGGGGCGGCGCCTCGAGATCGAGGACGGCGTCGGTCACGGCAGGGGTTCCTCGGGGTAGTGCAGCTCGATCGCATGCGCCGGGACCGCGAGCGCCCGCTCGAGGATCGTGCGCATCGCGTCCGGCGGCACGAGGCAGTCGGCGCAGGCATCGGGTGTGGCGCCGATCCGCACGACCACCCGTTGCCCCTCCTCGCGGGCGTCGACCGTATAGCCGTCGGCGGCGAGGGTGGCGCGGACCTGTTCGAGCCCCTCCTGCCTGAACATCAGGCCTCCCGCGCGCTCGCCGCGACCGCCGCCGGCGCCTGCTCGACCGGAACCGACGCGCCCGACCACTCTCCGAAGACGCGGAAGACCATCGAGATGCCGGCGTTGCGGGCACCGGCGACGACGATCGGCACGTCGGTCGGACCGGTCAGGATGGGGGAGAATACGTCTCCCGGAACGCGCTCCTGGGGGCTGGCCGAGCGGACGCCGTGGCCCTCCGGGGAGACCGCGTCCTTCCCGGCCCGGCGGAAGTCGGCCTCGGCACGGCCGCAGTGCTCCACGAGCCAGGCCTTCACGTCCGCCTTCGAGAAACCGCCCGACGCCAGCATCTGCGCGTGCTCAGGGCAGAACACCACACCGGCCGACATCGACCGGAAGATCAGTGACCCGGTGCGCGAGATCGTGTCGGCGAAGTCCCACAGGAGCTGCTCGGGATCCTGGGTGTGACGGTTGTCGACGAACTCGCAGGTCCGGGTCAACGTCGCCGACACCGCGCTCACGCCGGGGTCGAGCCCCCCCTCCGCCGCCAGCGGCTCCCAGGGGCTCTCCTCCTCGTTCTCGCCGAAGCAGATCGACCACCGTCCCGGCAGCCCCTGGGTGGCCTGGTCGAGCACGTGCGGCTGCAGGCCGAACGAGTTGCGGACGATCAGCCCGAGCGCGCGCGGCACGGTGGCGTTTGGACGGAAGCCGCCGGCGAAGATCCCACCCGTGCAGTTGAAGCCCAGCTCGTGGCGAACCGGCCCGTTCACGACGATCAGCGGTGCGGGGCCGGAGGTGCTCTGCCAGCCGCCGCCGCGCGCCGCCCGGTCGCGCATCACCGCCTCCCAAGCCGCCAGCACGACCGGGAAGTACTCCGGGCGGCAGCCCGCCATCGCAGCGTTCACCGCCGCCAGCTCGACGGTGCACTCGCGCCCGAGGTGGTCCATGCGCCAGAGGACCTCCCCGGGATCCCTGGCCGTGTGCGCCAGGAAGCGGTCCACGAGTGGCCGCGAAGCGGGGACCACGGGCAGGCCGTCCGTCCAGCCCCGCTCGTAGCAATGCTCGATCGCGGCCTGCGCGGCGTCGGCGTCGGGCTCGCCGGGCGGGGCGGTGTCCGAGATCATCACGCCGCCTGGCCCGCGCTCTCGGAGAGCATCTCCGCCACCTCGGCCGCCACCGCCTCGGCGCGCTCCCGCACCTGTGCCGGCGTCAGGCCCGCCACGGGGTGCGGCGTCGTGACGTAGCGATACCCGGGCGCGCCGTTGACCTCGGCGATGGCGTCGGCGGTGCTGCTGAAGGCGTCGGAGCAGATCACCGCCGCCGGCGTGCCGCGCCGCTCGAAGACGACGCCGTCGCCCACGGTCCCGGCGCTGCACGAGCCGCAGTCGCCGATGCCCGTGACGACCACGTCGCAATCCGAGCCCATCTCCTCCACCAGCTCCGGCGGGGCCGGCGCCGTGAACACCTCCTTGCGCCGCAGCTCGACCGCGCCGACGCCGTAGCGCTCCCGCAGCACCCCGGCCAGCTCCTCGAGGAAGAGCCGGGCGTTCTGCTTGCCGTTCTCGAGCAGGCCGAGCTTCAGGCCGCGAAGCGAAGGAGGCCGCGGCGCGAGCGTCAGTTCGGCGCGGCTTGGGGCGTCTGGCTGAGCCGTTGGATCCATGATCGTGCTGCTCATCGTTCCTCCTAGTGCTCGTGAATCAGCATTCCCCTCAGGTTGCGGCCCTCGAGCATGTCGCGGAAGCCGTCGTTGATCTGGTCCAGGCTGTAGCGGCGGGTGATCAGCTCGTCGAGGCGCAGGTCGCCGTTGCGATAGAGCTGCAGCAGCCGCGGCATGTCGTAAAGCGGATTGGCGCCGCCGAAGAGCGACCCCTGGATGTTCTTGTGCCAGCCGGTGAGCGGGGAGCCCTTGAGCGAGATCGTGCGCACGTCCGGGCGGCCCACGGCCGTCACGACGACACTGCCACCCTTGCCGATCATCGCCACCGCCTGGTCGAGCACCTCGGCCTCCATCACGCCGATCGTGATCACAACGTGGTCGGCCATCTGCCCGCGGGTCAGCTCGACCACCTTCTCGCTCGCCTCGGCCGGGTCGCCGGTGACGAACGTGGCGCCGAACTTGCCGGCCATCTCGCGCTTGAAGGGAACCGGGTCGATCGCGATCACGTCCTTGGCGCCGGCGTAGCTGGCGCCCTGCACGGCGTTGATGCCGACGCCGCCGATGCCGAAGATCACCACCGTGTCGCCCGGTCGCACTCCGGCGGCGTACACCGACGAGCCCCAGCCGGTGGTCACCCCGCAGGCCACGAGCGCGGCGGTCTCGAAGGGGATGTCAGGCTCCACCGGCACGCACGACGCCTCCGGAATCACCACCCACTGCGAGAACGTGCCGAGCACGCAGGTTCCGCCCAGGTCGATGCCGTCCTGGTGGAAGCGGAAGGTGCCGTCGGGCATCAGGCCGGTGCCCGCGTTCTTGCCGTCGTCGCACATGTTCTGATGGCCGGTCGAGCAGTAGCGGCAGTGGCCGCAGACCGGGATCCACGAGGTGATGATGTGGTCGCCCTCGCGAACCCGCGAGACCCCGTGGCCGGCCTTCTCGACGACGCCGGCGCCCTCGTGGCCGCCGACCATCGGGTAGCGGACATGGTCGCCGCCGTCCTCGCGGATGTGCTCATCGGAGTGGCACAGGCCGGAGGCCATCACGCGGACGAGCACCTCGTGGGCGCGCGGCTCGTCGAGCTCGAGCTCGGTCACCTCCCAGGGCAGACCCGGCTCTCTGATGATCGCGGCTCTCGTCTTCACTCCGTCACTCCTCCTGTTGACACGGCGGCGGGTGTGCCGACGGGCTGCGGGATCCCCAGGAACCGGAAGGCGTTGTGCCAGCTGATGTCCTCGAGCACGTCCGGCGCGAGCTCGAGTGAGCGCAGCGTCCGTCCGCAGGGCTCCTCGCGCGGCATCGCCGGGAAGTCGCTGCCGACCAGCACCCGCCGGTGGCCGACCATCTCGATCAGGTAGCGCAGCGCCCGGCGGTCGAACACCAGCCCGTCGTAGTAGAAGCGGCGGGCGAGCTCGGCCGGGGAGGAGCCCTGTCCCTCGTCGGACGGCTCCTCGTTCCAGTTCTTCCCCCAGAAGTACTGGGCTCTTGTCAGCATCAGCGGAAAGCCGCCGGCGCCGTGGCTGAAGGCAAGTCGCAGGCGCGGGTGGCGCTCCGCGACCCCGCCGGTGACGATCGCGGAAGCGGCCAGCGCGGCGTCGGCGCCGACGGCGAAGCCGGCGACCGGGATGAGGCCCTCCGGCAGCCGGCCGCCGAAGTCAGCCGGCATCGCATGTACGAAGATCGGGACCTCGAGACGCTCGGCCTCGGCCCAGAAGTCCTCGAACGAATCCTCGTGCAGCGAGCGTCCGGCGACGTTCGAGGCAACCTCCACGGCCACCAGCCCCAGCTCTTTGACCGCCACCAGCTCCGCGGCGGCAAGCGCGGGGGCCTGCAGCGGCAGCATCGCCATCCCCAGCAGCCGCCCCGGCTCGGCGCGGCACAGCTCCGCGACGAACTCGTTGACGCGCCGGGAGAGCTCCAGCCCTTCGTGACCGGCGAGCCCGTAGTCGAGCAGCGGCGGCATCGGGGAGACCACCTCGGCGTCGACGCCGCTCACGTCCATCGCCTCGAGCCGCGCCTCGGCCGAGAAGAAGGCATCGGAGGCCCTGAACTGCATGCGGTCGTTCTCGAGCAGCCGCGCACGCGCGTCGTCGCAGGGCCCCACCCGTGGGCCGCGATGCCCGTCGCGCTTCCCGACCGGGTCCAGCGCGCCGGGGATCACGTGCGCGTGCATGTCAACCAACACGTTGCACCTCCTCGAGCTCGCCCGGCGACTCGCCCGCTGCGGCCGCGGCGGGATCCGGGCACACGCACACGTGCACTCCGTGGCCGTCCGCCAGGTCCTGGATCGCCGCCTCGGTGTCGGCCAGCTCGAACTTGCCGCTGTGCATCCGCTCCAGCGGGAAGCGGCCGGACTCGATGATCCTGATCGCCTCCAGGTAGGCCTCGGCGCCCACGCTGAAGGCGCCCGCCACCGTGATCCCCTTGTTGATCAGGCGATCCGTGACGAGCTCGATCGGGCGCCCTGCCTTCAGCCCGGCGAGCACCACGCGGCCGCCGTGCCTCACCGCCTCGATGGCGTCGCGGATGGGCTGCTCCGCCATCGGCGTGAGCTCCAGCACCACGTCCGCCATCGCCCCGTCGGTGAGCTCGGTCACCCGCTCTATGACGTCCTCTTCCTCGACGTCGATCGTGTGGTCGGCGCCGAACTCGCGGGCCAGCGCGAGCTTGTGCTCGTCTCGGGTCAGCCCGGTGACGATGATCGTGCCCGCGCCCGCCGCGCGCGCGGCGATCACCGACGTCAGGCCGCGCTGGCCGGGCCCGAGCACCAGCAGCGTGTCGCCGAGCCCCACACCGCCGAGGTCGACCGCCCAGCGCACCCCGGCGCCCAGCGGGTTGAACATCACCGCGAGCTCGGCGGGGATGTCGCCGCGCATCTTGTGGAGCACGGACGTGGGGTGCAGGTACATGTAGTCGGCGAACCCGCCCCACAGCCCCGGCTCCACCGCCAGCGGCGTCACGCCGTAGGCACCGTGCCGGTTCGGACAGGACATGTAGCGCCCGGTCAGGCAGTGGTCGCAGCTGCGGCACGGTCTCAGGACCTCCACCGCCACGCGATCGCCCGGCTCCACTCCCCAGCGCTCCGCGGCCCGGTCGCCCACCTCTTCGATCACGCCGAGCGGCTCGTGGCCGGGAATGAACGGGAACAGGTCCGGCCGGGCGAGATGGCCGCGGTATATCTCGACGTCGCTGCCGCACACGCCGCAGGCCTCGAGCCTGAGCAGCCCGTCCTCGGGGCCGATCTCGGGCACGGGCAGCGTGCGCAGCTCGAGCTCCGCGGGCCCGGTCTGCACCGCGGCGCGGGCGGTCTCCCTCGATGCGGCCATCAGCTTCCTACCTCGCTCTCCTCGTACAGCGGGACCACCGGCACCGGGCCGGCGTTGTGCGGCGGCGGCGTGTAGCCCCAGTACTTGGCCCGCGCGCCGCCGTCCACGACGAAGTCCGAGCCCGTGATCAGCCGCGCGAAGTCGGAGCACACCCAGGCCACGCAGTGGCCGATGTCCGTCGGGGTCGAAGCCGCACCCATCGGGATGTTGCCCCGCACGTCGAACTTGCCCACCGGCCGCCACCAGGCGGGACGGTCGGCCGGCGGCTCCGGCCGGCGCGGACGTCCCGTCCGCTCCCACTCCGCCAGGAGCTCCGGGTTGTCTGGCTCCGGTGCTGTCGGGCTGAAGCTGTTGACGCGAATGCCGTAGGGCGCCAGGTCCATCGCCGCCGCGCGCACGAAGTTGGCCAGGCCGCCCTTGTGGAAGGCGTAGGCGATCACCCCGGGGGCCCCTTGCCAGGCGTTGGAGGACAGGATGCTCACGATGCTGCCCCTGATCCCGCGTTCGATCATCGAGGTGGCCACGTGCTTGGTGTTCAGGAAGTTGCCCGCGGCGGCGACGTCGACGGCCCGCTTGAAGTAGTCGAGGCTCTCCTCGAGCACCCCTCGCCCGCCCAGCAGCGCCGCGTTGTTGACGAGGATGTCGATGCGGCCCCATCGCTCGAGCACCTCGCCGACGTAGCGCTTGACGTCGTCCTCGTCGGTCACGTCGCCGACGATCACGGCCGCCTCGCCCCCGTGCCGCTCGATCCGCCGCGCGCACGCGCCGGCGGCCTCCTCGCGCAGGTCGTTGCAGGCCACCCGGGCGCCGTAGCGCGACAGCGCCAGGGCGATGCCGCTGCCGATGTTCGGCCCCGCCCCGGTGACCAGGGCGACCTTGCCCTCCAGCGAGATCTCGACGCCCACGGCAGAGCTAGCTCCGCCCGTCGATGACCACGGTCTTGACCTGCATGTACTCGAGGATCGAGTCGGCGCTCGCGGTCCGCCCGAACCCACTCATCTTGTAGCCGCCGAACGGCGCCCCGATCGCTCCGCCCGACCAGAGCGTATTGATGGAGACCGTCCCAGCTTCGGTCCTGCGGGCGAGCCGCACCGCCTTGCCGACGTCGCTCGTCCACACGGAGGCGACCAGGCCGTAGCGGGTGCCGTTGGCGATCTCGAGCGCCTGCTCCTCGTCCTCGACGCTCAGCACCGACAGCACCGGCCCGAAGATCTCCTCCTGCGCGATGCGCATGTCGGGTTGCACATCGTCGAAGATCGTGGGCTCCACGAAGTAACCGCCGTCGAAGCCGTCCCCATTCAGCTTGCCGCCGCCGACGACGACGCTGGCGCCCTCCTCGCGGCCGCTGTCGAGGTAGCCGAGCACGCGCTTCTCCTGTTTGGCGCTGATCAGCGGCCCCATGTCCACGTCCTCGTACCAGGGCCCGACCTTCACCTTCTCGAAGGCGCCGGCGAGCTCCGCGACGACGCGCTCGCGGATCTGCTCGTCGACCACGACGCGCGAGCCGGCCGCGCACACCTGGCCGGTGTTGAGCGTGATCCCGCGCACGATCATCGGAATCGCCTTCTCGAGCGGCGCATCCCGCAGCACCACCTGCGGGGACTTGCCGCCCAGCTCGAGACGGACCGGGGTCACGTTCTCGGCGCACGCCGCCATCACGCGGCGTCCGGTCTCCGGCGAGCCGGTGAAGCTCATGTGACGGATTCCGGTGTGGTGGGTGAGCGCCTCGCCGGCCTCGGGGCCGTAGCCGGTCACCACGTTCAGCACGCCCTCCGGGAAGCCGGCATCGGCGGCGAGCCGGGCCAGGAGCAGCACCGTCAACGGCGCGTCCTCGGCGGGCTTGACGACGACCGTGTTCCCCGCCGCGAGCGCGGGCGCCACGTCGTTGATCATCAGCGCGCCGGGGACGTTCCAGGGGATGATGCTGCCGCACACGCCATACGGCTCGCGCAGTGTCATCCCGAGCACGTCCACCACCCCGCTGGGCAGGGTGTCGCCCGTGACCTTGTCCGCCGCCCCGGCGATGAACGTGAGGATCCCGGGAATCGGCGATGGGCCCCAGCGTGGGCGCCCCACCTCGAGCCGCTCGAGCAGGTCCAGCTCGTCGGCGCGCTCACGGCAGAGCTCAGCCCACCCCAGCATCAGCCGCGCGCGCTCCGTGGGGCTCGTGTCCCGCCAGGCGGGGAACGCGCCGCCGGCCGCGGCGACGGCGTCGTCCACGTCGCTCTCACCGCCGCGCGGGACGTGGCCGAGCACCTCGCCGGTAGCCGGATTCGTCACGGGGATCGTCTCGCCGCCGCGGGCCGCGACCCACTCGCCGCCGATCAGCTGCATGCCGTCGGGCAGAAGACGCCCCACGTCGAGCGTGTGGCTTGACTCGCTCACTGCCATGGATTCCTCCCTGTCGCGCTCAAGGGTGACTCTCTTCCTTCCCGCTCGGTCCACGCGCACTGAGCGCCAGGCTCGTGGCCGGCGAAGCGCCTGCCGCCGGTGCCGGAGCGTGCTCCGTCACGGGGAAGTGGCAGGCGGCGTAGTGGTTCTCGCCCAGCTCGCGCAGCGGCGGCTCCACGGTGGCGCAAATGTCCTGGGCCCGGGGGCAGCGGGTGCGAAAGCGGCAGCCGCTGGGCGGGGCGAGCGGGGAGGGGAGCTCCCCATGGATCGTCTTGGCGAGCGGCGCGCGCGGAGCGCGCGGGTCGGGCTCGGGAATCGACGCCAAGAGCGCCACGGTGTAGGGGTGCAGAGGCGCGCGATAGATCGCCTCGGCAGGCCCCAGCTCGACGAGCTTGCCCAGGTACATGACAGCGACCCGGTCCGATACCTGCTTGACCAGCGCCAGGTCGTGGGCGATGAAGAGGTAGGTGAGGCTCAGCTCGGTCCGCAGCCGCTCGAGCAGGTTGAGGACCTGGGCGCGGATGAGCACGTCGAGCGCGCTCACGGCCTCGTCCCAGATGATCAGCGCGGGGTCGAGCGCCAGCGCTCGCGCGATCGCCACGCGCTGCGCCTGGCCGCCCGATAGCTCGCGTGGCCGCCGCCTGCTGAAGCGCACGGGATCAAGCCCGACGCGATCGAGCAGCTCGTCCACGCGCCGGCGCCGCTCGGCCTGACTCCCCGTCTTGAACGCCACGAGGGGCTCCTCGACCAGCTGGCGCACACGCCACTTCGGGTCGAGTGATCCGAACGGGTCCTGGAAGACCATCTGCATGTGACGCCGGACCTGCACCAGCCGGCGGTGCTTCAGTCCCATGAGCTCGCCGCCGCGGAAGCGCACGGAGCCGGCCTTCGGCGGCGGCGCCTGGAGCACCGCACGAGCCAGCGTCGACTTACCCGAGCCGGTCTCGCCGACGAGTCCCAGCGTCTCGCCCTCCTTCAGCGAGAACGAGACGTCCGACACGGCGTGCACGACCCCGCTCTTCACGCCGGCGCGGTCGCGGACGACGAACTCCTGCACGAGGTTGCGCACGTCGAGCAGCGACTCGCTCACGCGTCCGCCCTCGGGTAGTACGGGTGCCAGCAGGCCCACCAATGGCCCGGCTCCTGCTCGGCGAACGGCGGCGCCGTCTCCCGGCACTTGTCGCTCGCCGCGGGGCAGCGCGGCGCGAACGGGCATCCGCGCGTCTCGCCGGCCAGGTCGGGAGGCTGGCCCGGGACCGCCGCCAGCGGGGTGTGGGCCGGATTCTCCAGGCGCGGGATCGCCTCGAGCAGCGCACGCGTGTACTGCATCCGCACCCGTGCGAACAGCGTTCCGGTGGGCGCCTGCTCGACCGCCCGCCCGGCATACATCACCAACACCTCGTCGGCGAAGTTGGCGGCCAGCCCGAGATCGTGGCTGATCATGATCACCGCCATGCCGAGGCGCTGCTGCAGATCGCGCAGCAGCTCCAGGATCTGCGCCTGCGTTGTCACGTCGAGCGCGCTCGTCGCCTCGTCCGCGATCAGGAGCTTTGGGTCGCCGGCGAGCGCGATCGCGATCATCACGCGCTGGCGCATGCCCCCCGAGAGCTGATGCGGGTACTGGCGGAAGCGCTCGCGCGCTGCCGGCAGCCGCACGAGCTCCATCAGCTCCATGGCGCGGTCGTCCGCCGCCGCGCGTGGGACATCGGCGTGCATCCGGATCGCCTCGGTGATCTGGTGGCCCACGCGCATCGTCGGGTTCAGCGAGCGCGTGGGGTCCTGGAAGACCATCGCGATCGCGCGGCCGCGGTAGCGGCGTAACTCGTGCTCGGGCATGCCGACCAGCTCGGTGCCCTCGAACCGGATCGAGCCGCTGACCGTCGCGCTGGGCGGCAGCAACCCCATGACGGCGCGGGCGCTGACGGTCTTGCCCGCACCCGATTCGCCGATCACGGCGACGGTGTGCCCCCGCTCGACCGTGTAGATCAGGCCGTCGACCGCACGCACGATCGTGTGGCCCTGATCGAAGTCCACGCGCAGGTCGTCGATCTCGAGCAGGGGCCGCTCGACGTCCGGTGCGCTGCGATCGCCACGACCGGCCGGCGCACGGGCCGCCACGGGTGGCTGCACGTCCATGTCTAGGGCGTCGACGCCCCCCACGACAGTCGAACTCCCCTCGCTGGGTGGAGCATCTCCACTCCAGGGCTTGTATCGCGGGCGCGAAGCCGGTGCCAGTCACTGTGTGCAGCACCTCTTGACCACGAGTGCAAGACCGCGCCGGACGGTTTCGCGGAGCGCGTGCGGGGCACGTTCATCTCAGTAGCGCGGATTCCCTAGCATCCATGGGGCTCCGCGGGAGTTGCGAGGTGGGCGAGTGGTCAATGCTCCGACCAAGACGGTGAGCCCGGCGGCACGCGAGTCGCAGCGATTCAGCGTGTCCGCCGGCACCCTGGCGCGCCGCATCGATGCGTGGTCCGAGATCCTTGCCGCCAGGGTCGTGGCCTTCGACGTGCGGCCGACCGACAACACCACCGAGGGCTTTCGCGGGGTCGTCGAGAGTCGCCGCTTCGGTGATTTCGCGCTGATCGACTGCGCTTTCTCGCCGTGCGTCGCGCGACGCGGCCAGGACCTGGTGGACGGCGGGTCGAACGGAGCGCGGC
>JBKGUS010000186.1:0-9787 GCA_046462295.1 Thermoleophilaceae bacterium
GCTACATCGTGTGGGCCGCGCTGTTCGCGATGGCCGGGGCGATCGTGTCGCGCCAGGAGGACCTCCAGTCGTCCACGACCGTGCTCACAGTGGTGCTCGTGGTCTCCTACCTGATCGCGTTCCCCGCCCTCGACGACCCGAACTCCGCGCTGGCGGTGGCGGGCTCGATCATCCCGCTCTCCTCGCTGATCATCATGCCCGCCCTGGTGGCGCTCGGCGAGGCGAGCGTCGTGGAGCTCGTCGCCTCACTGGCGCTGTTCGGGGTGGCGATCGCCGTGCTCGTGCCAATCGGGGCGCGCATCTACGAGAACGCCGTGCTGCGGATGGGCAAGCCGCTCAAGCTGCGCGAGGCCTGGAACGCCTCGCCCCTGGCGAGATAGGCCCTTGACGCGCTACCCTCGCGCCCTTCCCAACCGCCATCGGAGGTCCGTCCCGTGCCCAGGAGCACCCTCGCGCTCGCCGGAGCGCTCGCCGCAACGCTCGTCATCGCTGCACCTGCGGCCGCCGGCTTCTCGCCGGGCGCGCCGGGCGCCGGCGACCCCTTCTATCCAAACGCCGGCAACGGCGGCTACGAGGTCTCCCACTACGACCTCGACCTTACCTTCGACCGCTCCCCGAACAGGCTCGTGGGCGACGTCGGGATCGATGCCCGGGCAACCCAGGACCTCAGCCGCTTCAACCTCGACCTGCGCCCGGTCATGGTGGTGTCGAAGGTCGAGGTGAACGGCTCGCGGGCCACCTTCACGCGCGAGGGGGAGCACGAGCTCGTCATCACCCCGCGCAAGGGGATCAGGCGCGGCAAGAAGTTCGAGGTGGAGGTCGAGTACGCCGGCACGCCGGAGCCGGTGGTGGACCCGGACCACTCAATCGAGGGCTGGGTCCCGACCCACGACGGCGCGTTCGTCGTGAACGAGCCGCAGGGCTCGCCGGGCTGGTATCCCGCGAACGACACGCCGAAGGACAAGGCCACGTACGACTTCGAGGTCTCGGTGCCGGCCGGCATCGAGGTGATGGCCAACGGGATCCTCGAGGGCCGCAAGACCAAGCGCGGGCGGACAACGTGGGAGTGGGAGGAGCGCGACCCGATGGCGCCGTACCTGGCCACGGCCACGAACGGCGAGTTCGAGACCCGCTTCGGCAGGACGCTCGGCGGCCTGCTCGAGTACAACGCCGTGGATCCGACGACGCGGCGCTCGCTCGACCCGGCCTCTACTCCGGAGCCTGAGCTCGCGTGGAGCCGCATCGAGTCCGCCCAGCCAAGCGCCCTCCAGCTCTTCAGTGAGCTCTACGGGCCGTACCCATTCGACGCGATCGGGGCCATCGTCGACTACGCGCCGAACGTCTTCTACAGCCTCGAGTCACAGGGCAAGGCCAACTATTGGCGAGTGCCGCCCGAGTCGACGATCGTGCATGAGGTGGCCCACCAGTGGTTCGGGAACGCGGTGACGCTCGAGCAATGGCCGGACATCTGGCTGAACGAGGGCTTCGCCACCTGGTCCGAGTGGATCTACGACGAGCGCGTCAGCAACATCACCGCCCAGAGCGTGTTCGACGATCTCTACGCGAGCTGGGGATCGGACCCCGATTTCGATTACCTGGGCGTCCCGCCCGGCGACGTCGGCGGGCCGGAGCACCTCTTCGCCCCCACCGTCTACGACCGCGGGGCCATGACGCTTCAGGCCCTGCGCGAGAAGGTCGGCGACGACCGCTTCTTCCGCATCCTGCGGACCTGGTACGGCAAGTACCGGTACGAGAACGCGTCGACCGCCGACTTCATCGAGATCGCGGAGAGCGTGTCCGGCCAGCAGCTCGACGCATTCTTCGACGAGTGGCTCTACCAGGCGGGCAAGCCGGAACGGCCTTGGTGAGGTAGCGGGATTCCGCCGGCCTCCGGACACGGGAGGCCGGCGGGTTATCCTGATGTGCTGATGGAGACAGGCACCTTCCGAGTAAAGAGCGGTCTCGCCGAGATGCTGAAGGGCGGCGTGATCATGGACGTGGTCACCGCCGAGCAGGCGCGGATCGCCGAGGACGCCGGGGCCGCGGCCGTGATGGCGCTCGAGCGCGTGCCGGCCGACATCCGCGCGGCGGGCGGGGTCGCCCGCATGGCCGATCCGACCAAGATCGCCGAGATCCAGGAGGCCGTCTCGATCCCGGTGATGGCCAAGGCCCGCATCGGGCACTTCGTCGAGGCCCAGGTGCTGGAGGCGCTCGAGGTCGACTACATCGACGAGTCCGAGGTGCTGACCCCGGCCGACGAGGCGCACCACATCGACAAGTGGGCGTTCAAGGTGCCGTTCGTCTGCGGCGCCACCAACCTGGGCGAGGCACTGCGGCGGATCGCCGAGGGCGCCGCGATGATCCGCTCGAAGGGCGAGGCGGGCACCGGCAACGTGGTCGAGGCGGTGCGGCACATCCGCCTGATCACCGGCGACATCCGCCGCCTGCAGGCGCTCAGCCCGATGGAGCTGCCCACCGCGGCGAAGGAGCTGGGCGCGCCGCTCGAGCTGGTGCGCGACGTGGCCGAACGGGGGCGCCTGCCGGTGGTGCTGTTCTGCGCAGGCGGGATCGCGACCCCGGCCGACGCCGCGCTGATGATGCAGCTCGGCGCCGAAGGTAACTTCGTCGGCTCGGGCATCTTCAAGTCGTCCGATCCCGAGCGCCGCGCACGGGCGATCGTCGAGGCCACCACGCACTACGACGATCCCGAGCGCGTGGCGGCCGCCTCGCGCGAGCTCGGCGAGGCGATGCCGGGCATCGAGATCGCCACGCTCGAGGCCGACGGCGGCCTCCTCCAGAAGCGCGGTTGGTGAAGTCCGCCGTCGTAGGCGTGCTCGCCCTCCAGGGCGACTTCCAGGCGCACGCCAAGATGCTCTCGGAGCTCGGCGCCGAGGCGCGAGAGGTGCGCGTGCCCGCCGATCTGGACGGGCTCGACGCGCTCGTGATCCCGGGTGGCGAGTCGACGACGATGACGCTCGGGATCGAGCGCGAGGGGCTCGCCGAGCCGCTGCGCGACTTCGTGCGCAGCGGGCGGCCCATGCTCGGCACGTGCGCCGGCCTGATCATGCTCGACCGCGACCACCTCGGGCTGCTCGACGTGAGCGTGCGACGGAACGCCTTCGGGCGCCAGCTGAACTCCTTCGAGGCCGAGCTGGACTTCGAGGGCACCCCGCTGACGGCCGTCTTCATCCGGGCGCCGTGGGTCGAGGAGCACGGGGAGGGGGTGGAGGTGCTGGCGGAGGTGGACGGCCATCCAGTGGCAGTCCGCCAGGGGAATATGCTTGCCGTGGCCTTCCATCCCGAACTCACGGACGAGCGCCGCCTCCACCGCTGGCTGCTCGAGCACGCGGGGGTGACCGCATGAGAGACAGCCGCGCCGAGGCGCTCGCACAGATCCTGGTTCGCTACTCGACGAAGGTCGCCGACGGCGACGTGTGCGTGATCCAGTCGACCACCGCCGCCGAGGTGCTCGTGCAGGCCGTGTACGAGGAGGTGCTGCGCGCCGGCGGGCTGCCGATTATGCAGCTCACGACCGACGGCGCCCAGGCCGCGTTCTACGACCTGGCCGGCGACGCGCAGCTCGACTGGGTGCCCCCGACCTCCGAGTGGGCGGCGGAGAACTCGGACGTGCGCATCGCGATCATGGCCGACGTGAACGCGCGCGAGCTCTCGCGCGCCGACCCCAAGAAGCAGGCGCGCGTGCAGAAGGCGCGGCGGGGGCTGATGGAGACCTCGATGAAGCGCTCGGCGGCGGGCGAGTACCGCTGGGCGCTCACGCTCTTCCCGACGCACGCGTACGCGAGCGAGGCCGGGATGGCGCTGCGCGACTACGAGGACTTCTACTACGCGGCGTGCCTGGCGACCGACGGCGAGCCGGTCACGGCGTGGGAGCGCCAGTCCGACCAGGTGCGGCACCTCGCCGACTGGATCGAGGGCAAGGAGGAGGTGCGGATCACCGCGCCCGGCACCGACATCACGCTGGGCGTGGCCGGCCGACACTGGATCCCGTGCGTGGGCGAGCACAACATGCCGGACGGCGAGTTCTTCACCGGGCCGGTGGAGGACTCGGCGACCGGGGAGATCGCCTTCTCGTTCCCGGCGAGCTACGGCGGGCGGACGGTGTCAGGCGTGCAGCTGCGGTTCGAGGACGGGAAGGTGGTGGACGCCTCCGCCGAGCAGGGCGAGGACTTCCTGATCGAGATGCTCGACACCGACGAGGGCGCCCAGCGCCTGGGCGAGCTCGGGATCGGGACGAACTACGGGATCGCGACCGGCACGAAGGAGATCCTGCTCGACGAGAAGATCGGGGGAACGGTGCACATGGCGATCGGAATGAGCTACCCCGAGACGCGGGGCGAGAACAGCTCGGCGGTGCACTGGGACATGGTCTGCGACCTTCGGCAGGGCGGCTCGATCACGGTGGACGGCGTCGAGCTGCAGCGGGACGGGAAGTTCCTGGTCTGAGGCTCGGGGGCGGCGTGGCTCGGCGCCGGGAGCCGCTGCGGGCGGCGGATCGAGCGGTCCGCGCCCGCTCCCCCGACGAAGCGCGCCAGCCTGCCGCCGGTCAGGCGGTCCGCGCCGGGGCCGCCGACGAGCAGAGCGCGGATCCGGCCCCGCACGGCCAACCTGTCCGCACCGGCGCCGCCGTGGAGCTCGATCCGCTCGACCCCGGCGGCGCGGCAGCTGACCTTGCGCGGCCCGAGGCGCCGGCATCCCCGTCCCGCCCGCAGCGGCGCCGCGGCGTCGGCGACCTGCCAGGCGCGTCCGCGCCGACGGGCAGTCAGCCGGTTCCCGCGGCCCGGCGCTCCGCGGACGATCAGCGCGCCCCGGACCACCGACGCCACCCCGGCCGGCCCACTCTGAGACCCGCTCGGCCCCTGGCTTGGCCGCCCGTTGGACGGACCGCTTCCCGAGCCCGGCGGTGAGGTCGTGGCCCCTCCGCCATCGGGTCCGGGCACAGGATCGGGGTCCGGAGCCGGCGGGTCGACCACACCCGGGTCAGGCGTCTCGGGCGGCAGCTCGGCCTCGGCGAGCTCGCGGGCGATGTCGTAGTGATCCCTCACCTCGTTCGCGGTGAGAGCCCGTTCGTAGAGGGCCACCTCGTCGGCGTCTCCGAGCGTGAACACGGCGTTCGAGCCGTTCCGCATCACGTGCCAGGGCAGGGCGGCGGCCGTCGAACCGGCCCCGCTATCGGCCCAGCTTGGGCCGCACTGCCAGGAGCCGCACCGCGCAGCGGCGCGGCTGGCCACGAACGGTCACGCGGAGACGGCCCCTTCTCCGCGAGCGGACCACCAGCTGGGTGCGTCCCCGACGCTTGGTCCGGGCCGAGGCGCGCACGCCAAGCCCTTTGACGGAAACGCGCACACCGGCGGCCGCACGGCCACGGCGGCGGACTGAGATGCGCAGCCGCGTCGCCCGGTGCACCACGACCCGGCCGGGGGTAACACGCAACTGAAAGCAGCTGCGGCGTCCCCGGGGCGGGTCCCCGGAGGAATCGCCGGGCGGCGTGCCACCCCCCACCGCCGGAGGGCCCGCAACGGGTGGCAGCTGGGGCGGCATTGGCCGGCGCGCGGCCTCCTTGGCCAGCGCCGCGACCTCAGCCGCGCCGAGGGCGCGATTGCGGACGGCGCCCTCGTCGATGTCGCCGGTGAAGGGAAGGTTGCAGCTACCGCGGTAGGCGCCGAGAAACGCGCCGGGGCTCCCGAGGCCGTAGCGGATCGCGAGGCCGGTGGCCGTGCCCTGGCCCACCTCGCCGCCGTCTAGGAACAACCGCACGTGCTGTCCGTCGTAGGTGCCGACCGCATAGTGCCACGCGCCATCCCAGACGCTCTCCGGCATGGCCGCCGGCGACGTGACGTATCCCGCCCCGCCGCTCACGTAGAACGAAAGGCCGCCACCGTGGCCCGAGTAGAGGCCGAACGAAGAGAAATCGCAGCCGTGCCCGCCGTTGGAGATCACATAGCGCCACTGGCCCGGCGAGCCGAGGCGGCGAACCCAGGCCTCCACGGTGACGGAGGCCGCCGCCAGCGTGGCCGGCTGCGCGATCTCGGCGAACTGGTCCTGGGCGCCGACGAAGCGAAGCGCCGTGCCGAACCGTCCCGGCACCCAGCCCGGGTCACTCGAGTCCGCTCCTGCGGTGGCGCCGAGCCGGGCGTGGTGCCCCTGCCCGGAGACGTCGGCGGCGACCTGTCCAGTGCCCTCGTCCATCGGCCACCGGGCGAGCCCGTCCGATTCCGCGGCCTCAGCCGCCTGCGTTGCCAGCAGCAACGTCAGGCCCGCCAGGGCCGCCGCCGTCGTCGATCGCCACGTTGCATGAGAGCGTCCTGTGCCCGGGCGATCCTTACCCGAAGCCACATGCATATACGCAAACAATGTTCGGGATGGCGCCGGACTTTCGGCGCTTGGCAAGTTCTCATGTTAAGACGCGCCAATAGACTGAACGCCATGGCCGGTCACTCCAAATGGGCCTCGATCAAGCACCGTAAAAAGGCCGTCGACGCCAAGCGCGGTGCCCTTTTCACCAAGCTGTCGCGGGCCATCACGGTCGCCGCGAGGGAGGGCGGTGGCGACCCCGACGGCAACCCCTCGCTCGCGCTCGCAATCCAGAAGGCGCGCGACGCGTCGATGCCCAAGGACAACATCGAGCGCGCCATCGCCAAGGGCACGGGCGCGGATTCCGACGCCGACGCGTTCGAGGCCGTGGTCTACGAGGGCTACGGCCCGGGCGGGGTGGCGATCCTGGTCGAGGCGCTGACCGACAACCGCAACCGCACCGGCTCCGAGGTGCGGCATACGTTTACAAAGCACGGGGGCAACCTCGGCGAGCCCGGCTCGGTGGCCTGGACCTTCGAGAAGAAGGGCGAGGTGGTAGTGGACGGCAGCCGCTACTCGGAGGACGACCTGCTGGCGGCCATCGACGCGGGAGCCGAGGACGTGGCGCTCGACGGCGACGTCTGGGAGATCGTGACCGGCCCCGGCGACGTGAACGCCGTACGCGAGGCGCTCGCCGCGGAGGGCGTGGAGATCGAGTCGGCCGAGCTCGTGCAGCGGCCGACCACGCGCACGCCGGTGGACGAGGACCGCGTAGGCACCCTGATGAGGCTGATCGAGGCGCTCGAGGACCACGACGACGTACAGGCCGTATACGCCAACTTCGACGTGGACGCCGAGGTGCTCGAGCGGGTGGCCGCCGCCTAGCCGGGATCAGGCCGCCAAACGGGGGAGGCGTCCGCCCCCGGACGCAGAATCCCACCTATTGGTGATCGTCCTCGGCATCGACCCGGGCACCGCGAATACGGGCTACGGGGTGGTGGTCTCACGCGGCAGCACGCTCGCGGCGCTCGACGGCGGCGTGATCGCGACGCGGCCCGGCGCGCCGCTCGAGCGGCGCCTGGCGGACATCCACACGCGCGTCTGCGACCTGATTGCCGAGCACCGGCCTGTGGCGCTGGCTGTGGAGGACCTCTACTTCGGCCGCAATGCCCACTCCGCCTTCGCGGTCGGTCAGGCGCGCGGCGTGGTGCTGCTGTCGGCCGGCATCCACGGCGTTCCCTGCTTCTCGTACACGCCCCAGGCGGTCAAGCAGGCGGTCTGCGGCTCGGGCTCGGCAGCGAAGGAGCAGGTGCAGCGCATGGTGGGCGCGCTGCTGTCCCTTCCGAAGCCGCCCACGCCGGACCACGCGGCAGATGCCCTCGCGGTCGCCATCTGCCACGCGAACGGCGCGCCCCTGAAGGCGGCGCTCGCGTGAAGCGCTGGCGGCGGTTCAGGCGGCGCTTGCCGCTGCGGCAGAAAAGGCTGGCGTTCGCATGATCGCCTCCATCCGCGGCGAGGTCCTCACCCGCCTGCCCGGCGAAGTCGTCATCGAGGCCGCCGGCGTCGGCTATCGCATGGCGGTCTCGTCCGAGACCTTCTCCGCGATCCCGCCGGCGGGCAGCCAGCACCGGCTCTTCACCCACCTCGTCCTGCGCGACGACGGGATGCACCTGTTCGGCTTCGACACCAAGTCCGAGCGCGAGCTCTTCCTCATGCTGATCGGGGTCCAGTCCGTCGGGCCGAAAGTGGCCCTTGCCGTGCTCTCGGGCGGCACCCCGCGCGAGCTTCTCAACGCGATCGCCTCCGGCGACACCGCCCGCTTCCAGGCGGTGCCCGGCATCGGCAAGCGCACCGCGGAGCGCATCATCGTCGAGCTGCGCGAGAAGGTGGCCGGCAAGGTGTCCGACGAGATCGTGGTGCGCCGCGCTCCGACCGACGACCCGCGCTCGCTCGCGCGCGAGGGCCTGCTCGGGCTCGGCTTCACGCCCCAGGAGGCGGACAAGCTGCTCGACACGGCCGACGGCGAAACCCCCGAGGACCTGATCGCCGGGGCCCTGAAGGGGGCACGATGAGCATCCGCACGCCGGGCGTGGAGCGAATCCACGATCCCGCCGAGCTCCCCGAGGACGACCTCGACCGCTCGCTGCGCCCCAAGAAGCTCGAGGACTTCGTCGGTCAGGAGCGCGTCAAGGAGCAGCTGGCGGTGTTCATCGAGGCGGCCCGGGCCCGCGGCGAGGCGCTCGACCACGTGCTGCTCGCCGGGCCGCCCGGGCTAGGGAAGACCTCGCTGGCGCACATCGTGGCCAACGAGCTGGGAGTGGAGTTCACGCTCACGGCCGGGCCGGCGCTCGAGCGCAAGGGCGACGTGGCGAGCTACCTCACCGGCCTCGAGCCGCGCAGCGTCTTCTTCGTCGACGAGATCCACCGCCTCCCGCGCGCGCTCGAGGAGACGTTCTATCCCGCCATGGAGGACCGCAGGCTCCCCATCACCGTGGGCCAGGGGGCGGGCGCGAAGGTGGTCACGCTCGACCTGCCGGCCTTCACGCTGATCGGCGCCACCACCCGCGCCGGCCTGCTCACGACCCCGCTGCGCGACCGCTTCGGCGTCTCGCACCGGCTCGACCTCTACTCGCCCCAGGAGCTCGGCCGGATCGTGCGGCGCTCGGCCGGGATTCTCGGCGTGGAGATCGACGACGACGGCGCGGAGGCGATCGCGTCGCGGTCGCGCGGCACTCCGCGGGTCGCCAACCGCCTCCTCAAGCGCGTGCGCGACTTCTCGGAGGTGCGAGGGGCCGGCTCCATCGACGCGCGCGTGGCGCGCGACGCGCTCGACCTGCTCGAGGTCGACGAGGCCGGCCTCGATCGCCTCGACCGTGACATCCTGCGCGCGATCTGCGAGAAGTTCGGCGGCGGCCCGGTCGGGCTGTCCACGCTGAGCGTGGCCGTGGGGGAGGAGCCGGACACGATCGAGGACGTCTACGAGCCCTACCTGCTCCAGCAGGGCTTCCTGATGCGGACCCCGCGCGGGCGCGTGGCGACCGACCTCGCGTTCGCCCACCTCGGCCTCGACCCACCCCGAGACTCATCCGGGCGGCTCTTCTAGCATGGGGCGTTCATGCCGATCTTCATCTGCCCGAACTGCGGGGACCGGAGCGTGTCCACAGAGCGCACCGCCGGCTTCCAGGACCGCGCTCGCGCCTGCAAGAAGTGCGGCTTCGGGTTCCTGTTCGAGCTCCTCGACGACTACTACCCGGCCCCCAACGCCGCTTTCTTCCTGCTCGACCAGCAGGGCCGGCTGATCGGCACCGGCCGCGGCGCTCGCGAGCTGACCGGCCTGGGTGACCTCGACGTGATCGGCCGCCCGGTGGACGACGTGCTGCGGCTCGAGTTCGAGAACGGCGACGACCACATCGCCACCGCGCTCGAGTGGGGCGTGCGGGTGCTCGACAAGCAGGTGGTCGTGCACGCCGAAGGC
>JBKGUS010000187.1:0-5675 GCA_046462295.1 Thermoleophilaceae bacterium
AGGTCGAACTCCGTGGTCCCCACCCCCAGGGTGTCGATCGCGATCGTGCGGCCGAACTCGGACTCTTCTATGTAGAGCCGGTCGTGGGCCGCCATCATGGTGTCCACCAGGCTTCTCAGGTAATCGATCACGAGCGCTACCCCTCTGCGGGGCGGGCCCGGTGGGGGAAGATCCCCGGCGAGGGGGGCCTTGGCATCCTTCTGTAACAACTTCAGCCCGAAGGTGGGCCATTGCGGCTCTTCGGCGTCGAAGAGCCAGACCGGGAAGTTGGAGAGCATCCCGCCGTCCACGATGAGGTGCTCCCTGCCGGTCTGCGGGTTGGCGAACCTCACCGGCTCGAAGAAGATGGGTATGCTCATGCTCATGCGAACCGCCAGGGCCACGCTCAAGTCGTCCGGGTTCTGGACGCCGAGCTTGGGCGCGTCCCGGGGCAGGACCAGAAGGCGCTGCTCGGTAACGTCCGAGGCGATCACCTGCGCCTTATAGCGGTATTTGAGCTCGACGTCCTCGCGACGCACCAGATCCCCGAACGTCCGCTTGCCCCTGGCCTCCAGCAAGCCCCGCATCCACTCCATGAAGGCCTCGCCCTCGTAGATGCCCAGGTCCTTCAGGACGCTCAGCGACGCCCCGGCCAGCGGCACCCGATCCTCCCAGGCCTCGTCCTTGAAGCGGTCGTAGTCCAGCCCCGCGATGATCTCGCGCAGCTCCGCGGCGGTGTACCCGGCTGCTATCAGCGCGGCCACGATGGCACCGGCCGAGGCCCCGGCCATGTTCTGGGGCTCGTAGCCCCGCTCCTCGAGGACGGAGTAGGCCCCCACCAGGGCGATGCCCCTCACTCCTCCACCCTCGAACACCAGATCCACGTACTTCTTCTGGTTCTCTCCCGATCCCTGTTCCGACACTCTCTGCTCCTCCGGCTTGAGTAGAGCCCCCTGGCCTTCGCCAACCTCCGACGAGCGTACGTCCGCCTCTACGCGTCCGCTTCCATCACCGGGGCGCGAACCCGGCGTGGGTTCCGGGGCCTGCCATTGTAGGTGGCCTGTTCGTCCTCGCGCTACTCCTTCTCGACGGTGACGGGGCCGTAGGCCATCTGCCGGGCGAGTAGCCCTAGGATGAACAGGATGCCGGCGATGAGGATGGTCGTCATTGACTCCGCCTCCCCGACCCGTTGGACCGTCGTCATGCGGCCTACTTTTCTTCGGTTCTGTAGTACAGCAAAGCAGGCGGCGATGAATTCTGGATGAATTTCGACCCGGATCGCCGATTAACCCCTCCGTTTATCCTCCAAATCCGGCAAATTCATCCGAGAATCATCGCCACGTGGTTCCATCCTGATGCGAGCGTAACAGAGGCCCCGACGGAACCGGGAGGTGGCGATCGAGGAAACAACCGCTGTGTCGGCATCCGGCGGGTCACAGAACCTGAAAAAGGAGAACGATCAATGCCCACCACACCCACCTACCCAGGCGTCTACATCGAGGAGATCCCGAGCGGTGTAAGGACGATCTCCGGCGTCGCCACTTCGATCGCCGCGTTCGTCGACTTCTTCGCCCGCGGGCCGATGAACCGGGCGGTCCAGATCTTCAACATGGGCGACTTCGAGCGGGAGTTCGGCGGCCTCGATGCGCGCAGCGAGGCGAGCTACGGCATCCAGCAGTTCTTCCTGAACGGCGGTGGGGAGGCGTGGGTCGTACGCGTCGCCTCCAGCGACAACCAGAACCCGCTCGCCAAGGCGACGGCGGTGTTGCGCGCTGGCACAGGCAGCAACGCCACCACCGCGCTCACCATCACCGCGGCGAGCGAGGGGAGCTGGGGCAACGCGCTGCGCGCCCGCGTGGATCCCGCCCCCGACAACACGTTCAACCTCACGATCACCGAGTACGCTACAGAGGGCGGCCTCCAGCGGCCGGTGCGGGCGGAGACCCACCGAGGCCTCTCGATGAGCGCGTCGAGCCCGCGCGAGGTAGAGACGGTGGTGAACGAGGATTCGCGGCTCGTGACCGTCACGCGCGGCTCGGGCGCGAACCCACCGCTCCAGAACGGCACGGTCTCCGGGGCTTTCGGCGGCACCCCGCCCGCCGTCTCGTTCAGCGGCAACGCCACCCGCCGCTCGCTCAACGTGACAATCGGCCCGACCACAGGGCAGGCCGCCGACTCGGTCACCGCGCGGGCCGCGTTCGACCGGCCTGCGGCGAGCGCACCGGTTGAGCAGGTCGCCCCACTCCTCGAGGGGGCGATCCGCGGCGCGCGGCCTGACCGACCCGAGTTCGCCGGAGCGACGGTCTCCGTGGTCGGCGGCAACCAGCTGCGCGTGCTGGCGGGTCCGGGCGGTTCGCCCTCCCACACGGTGCGCTTCGCGGCGTCGACCGGCACCGGCGCAGACTCGGACACCCACTCTGATCTCAAGCTCTCCGGCAACGCCGTGACCGAGAACGTCCAGGAGTACGCGCTCGGGCGGGCCGCGGTCGACAACACGGCGCAGGCGACGGGGACCGCCGGCGGGGACGGGGTCCCGCCGAACGCCCAAGCGCTCATCGGCTCGGAGAACCTCAAGACCGGCCTGCACGCGCTCGAGTACGTCGACCTGTTCAACCTCCTGTGCATCCCGCGGGCTGCGCTCGACGGCGGACCCGCGGCGCAGGGCGAGCTCACGCCCGCACAGGCCCAGCAGGTGATGACCGTGGCGGAGGCCTACTGCGCCAAGCGGCGCGCCTTCTTTATCATGGACGCGCCCAACGGCGAGGAGCAGCCCGTGGAGATCCGGGCCTGGCTCGCGGGCAACGACTCCCTGCGCGACCGCAACGCCGCGCTCTACTACCCGCGCCTGCGCATCCCCGACCCGCTCAACGAGTTCAGGCTGCGCTCGGTCGGGGCGAGCGGCACTATTGCGGGTCTCTACGCGCGCACCGACAACGAGCGCGGGGTGTGGAAGGCGCCGGCCGGCACCGACGCCGTGCTGCGGGGGGTCTCCGAGCTCGAGTACCGGCTCACCGACCAGGAGAACGGCGCGCTCAACCCGATCGCCATCAACTGCCTGCGCACCTTCCCGATCTTCGGGACGGTCTGCTGGGGGGCGCGCACGCTCGACGGCTCCGACCAGGAGGGCTCGGAGTGGAAGTACGTGCCCGTGAGGCGCCTGGCGCTGTTTCTCGAGGAGTCCCTCTACCGGGGCACGAAGTGGGTTGTCTTCGAGCCGAACGACGAGCCGCTGTGGGCCCAGATCCGGCTGAACATAGGCGCCTTCATGCAGAACCTGTTCCGCCTGGGGGCCTTCCAGGGCAGCTCGCCGCGCGAGGCCTACTTCGTGAAGTGCGACAAGGAGACGACGACGCAGAACGACATCAACCTCGGGGTGGTCAACATCCTGGTCGGCTTCGCGCCCCTCAAGCCGGCCGAGTTCGTCGTCATCAGGCTGCAGCAGATGGCCGGACAGGTAGAGGCCTAAAAAGGAGGAATCATGGCGCAGTTCACCGTCAACGCCCAACGCTTTGACCCGTACAAGAACTTCAAGTTCCGGGTGAGGTGGGATGGGCGCTACGTCGCCGGGGTCAGCAGGGTCAGCGCCCTGGCGCGCTCCACCGAGATGGTGGAGCACCGCGAAGGCGGCGACCCGAGCAGCAATCGCAAATCGCCCGGGCGGACCAGTTACGAGCCCGTCACCCTGGAGCGGGGTGTGACCCACGACGAAGAGTTCGAAAGGTGGGCCAACAAGGTCTGGAACTTTGGCTCCGGCCTGGGCGCGGAGGTCTCGCTCAAAGATTTCCGTAAGGACATCCAAATCGAGTTCTATAACGAGGCGGGCCAGCTAGCCATCACCTACAACGTCTACCGTTGCTGGGTCTCACGATACCAGGCCCTGCCCGAACTCGACGCCAACGCCAACGCCGTCGCCATCCAGACCCTCGAGCTGCAGAACGAGGGCTGGGAGCGCGACTACACGGTGACCGAGCCGACCGAGCCGAGCTTCACCGAGCCCGCCTGACGATGCGCCCCTTGTCCGCGTACGATCTCCTCAGGGTTTGGGAGGTGGGAGAGGATCAGCACCCTCTAGACAGGGCGCTGACCCTCCTCGCCGCAGCCTGCCCGGAGCAAACGTGGGACGAGCTGGCTGCGCTCAGCATCGGGCAGCGGGACGCGCGCCTGCTTACCCTGCGCGAACGGACCTCTGGCCCGAGGCTGAACGGTTTCGTCGAATGCCCGCGGTGCGCGGAACACCTGGAATTCGACGTGGCGGTGGCCGACCTTCGGGTGGCGGAGGATCCCGCTATGGGGGAAGAAGCGTGGGAACTGGTCACGGGCGGTCTGGCGCTGCGGTTCCGGCTGCCCAACAGCGGGGACCTCGCCACAGTCCTGGGCTGTCAGGATCCGTCCGCTGCGCGCAACCTGCTGGTGCAGCGTTGTGTGCTTGAAGCCAGCCGCGATGGGGTGCCTGTAGCGGCTAGCGAGTTGCCCGCCGATGTCATCGCCGGGCTCGCCCGGCGGATGTCCGAGTGTGATCCCCAGGCGGAGGTGTTGCTTGACCTCCGCTGCCCGGCGTGCGACCACGCTTGGCAGGCGCTCTTCGACATCGCCGCCTTTTTCTGGGCCGAGCTGGCCGCGCAGGCCAAACGCCTGTTGCGCGATGTTCATACCCTGGCGCGGGCTTATGGCTGGAGCGAGGCGGACGTCCTGGACATGGGCGCTCGACGCCGGCAGTTCTACCTGGAGATGGCGACCTGATGGCTGACTTTATAACCCGACTGGCCGAACGGGCTCTGGGCGTAGCGCCGGTAGTGCAACCGGTAATGCCCTCGATGTTTGCTCCAGAGCCGGTCAGCCACCCAACGGACTTAGAGCGGGATAGTGAGGCGACAACGTCGCCGGAAGACCCGGACCAGCCGCGGGCTCCCTCGGCCCAGGAAACGCCGCCGACTCTGGACGCGCCGACGGGGCGACCCGCGGACGCGGCGATGGCTCAGCAGGAGGATCAGAGCGGCGACGCTCTATCCGCGCCCGAGCCTCCTCGGGGAACGCCTGAATCCCGACCCGGACCGTCCCACCTCGGTGAGTCCGGCTCGTCGGAGCGCGGGGCCATGACCGGGAAGGAAGACCAGCGGGGTTCGTCCCGGACCACGGCAAGGCATCCCCAGACACCACCCGAGACCCGGCCCGAGACGCTCCACCGCGCCGAACCCGGTCCTGGGCGGCGTGGCTTGCCCCTCGGTCCGCCCTCGGCGGAGAATGAATCGGGCGAAGCCGTATTTCGGCCCCTCGGAACCGTCCTGGATCGCGGCCAACGCGAAACTCTGCCACCCGTACCTTCACCGGGTGCGCAAGCTTCTCTGGACGCCAGCGAGGACGCACCTGCCCCGGTCGCACCAAGGATGGTCCGTCCCCAGCTCGACGGCTACCTGGAACGAGGCCCGCAGGAGCCGCGCGTTGGTGCACCGGAGTCCTCTGAGCCTGCCATCCGGGTGACAATCGGCCGCATCGAGGTGCGGGCCATCACGCCGCCTCCTCCTATGCCACCTGCGCAGCGGACCACGCCCGCCCGGCCCGGCCCGGAGCTCTCCCTGGATGACTACCTAAAGCAGCACAATGGGGGTAAGCGATGAGCAATTTCCTGGCCATCGCCACCGTGACCGCGACCCTCAGCCGCACCTTGACCGCTGCCGTAGGGACAGACGTATCTGCGG